>DRLG01000173.1 GCA_011053135.1 Chromatiales bacterium | reverse complement strand
TCCACTGACGATCATCACCGCGCCACCCAAGAGAGAGCGCAGTGTACAACTTCTTACGCCAGCCTCTTGCGTTATCACGACAGATCGCCAGATCAGGGATCATCCCGATAAAGAGGAAGAGCGCCGATGATGTCAGATAGGTACTGATCGCGAACGCATCCCACACCAGCGGTGAGCGAAAATTCGGCCAGATACCACGATCAGTCAGATATGGTAGCACCCAGTACATATTCCACAGGCGGCCAAGGTGAATCATTGGGAACAGACCCGCTGTCATCAGCGAGAATGTGGTCATCGCCTCTGCGAATCGATAGATCGGCTTGCGCCAATCCGCGTTCATAATATGCAGGATCGCTGACAGTAATGTTCCAGCATGGCTCATGCCAATCCAGAATATAAATGTCGCAATATAGAGATCCCACATATGTGGCCAGTTTAAATTTGAAGCGCCCATGCCGACGTTATACTGGTATACCTCACCAACGACAGCAAAGCCGATCAAGAAAAGACATACTGCTACTGAAATCCAGTAACCCTTGCGAGGGTTTTCCATCGATTTCAAGATGTCTTTGTTGATCTGCGCCCACTTCAGATCTTCATTAATATCTTTGTAAACTTCATTATTTTGCATGTTTTACACCGATTTCGTTATTAGGCTCAAAGATGTTGACATACTAAACTTCGCGAACACGATCCAGATACATCACACATGGATCAGTATTCAGGAATTCGAAGACCCGATAGCCGCGCATATCAGGGGTCTGTTTGTTCTGTTTAGTTTTGCCGAGCTCGACTTGATGCTTACGCCACATCTTCGTCACCCTGGTCTCTGCAACGCCACTCTCAGGATCGTACATGCCGAGCATGTCTCCAAATTCGATCGCACCTGTTGGACATGTTTGTGAACAGGCGGTCTGAACTTCACCATCTCTGACTTTGCGGTCTTCCATTCTAGCGGTATCTTTTACCGTACGAATGCGCTGGACACAGAAGGTACACTTCTCCATTACCCCCATATCACGAACAGAAATGTCAGGATTTAACTGCATCTGCAAGGGAGCTGGCCATGAATCTTCATAGTATGACCAGAAATTAAAATAGCGTAGGCGAAACGGACAGTTATTGGAACAGTAACGCGAACCAATACAGCGGTTATAGACCTGTGCATTCAAGCCGTCTGGCGTGTGGTAAGTTGCGGCTACTGGACAGACAGGTTCACAGGTCGCTGCATTACACTGTTGACACATCATGGGTAAAAAGCTGGCACCATGCTGTTGAAATTCGCTGGTTCTCTCCTCTCCAAGATCCGGCTCATCCCAGTAGCGCTCTACGCGTAGCCAGTGCATACCCTGACCTTTTTCAAACTTCTCTTTACCTACAACAGCAAGGTTGTTTTCTGCATAACACGCCACTGAACAGGCATTGCAACCGATACATTTATTCAGATCGATCGACATGCCCCACATATGTTCATAGTCGTGGAAACCACCCTCTTCACGGCCTTTACGATACCTTGACCAGTCATCGATTAGATTACTAAGCGACATGATCGCCTCCTTCTGTGCGCTCGTAGACATCAGCTGGGATGGTTGAAACCAGCTTGCGGCCTACCTGTGTTTCACTACCACCAAAGCGAACCAGAACATCATCTGTTTTAGCTGCCTTAGTTACTTTAACGTTAGTTGAGTAGAGCGCTAATTCACCCGTCATCCTGTCTACTTTCGCATCAAGAATACTCAGTGAGTTAACACCACGATCTTTGGCATAGCGACTGAAACCGGCATCATGCCCCTGACCCAACGGAACAGCGATAACATCGGGGTGTACACCTTTGTAAATATAAACCTTCACATTGATCTCACCAGAAGCCGACGCAATCTTGACCATATCGCCCTCTTTCACTCCGATCTTCTTAGCAGTAGAAGGGTGGAGCTCAGCCCATGAATCCCATACCACTTTGCTGATCTGATCGGGCGCTTCCTGCAACCAAGGAAGATTAGCGTGTCGGCCATCCCAGAAACCCAGCCTTGCAGATGGCGCTAATACCATTGCAGATGAGTTACCCATCTCTTTAGGCATATCAAATTCCACCCCTTTAACCTTCAGAGAGGCCTCCTTGACACCGACATCAATCAAACCAGCGGCCAAGACATCAGCCCAGAACTGGTCGTCACTTGCGCCGTTTTTATGCTCAGCAGGAATGGTTGAAAAGGCATTACGCAGGTATGCATAGTAGTCAGCAAAACCTTCGTAAGCGCTCTCTTTACGCTTCTTCAGCAGCGTTAGCACAATATCGCCAAACCCGCGGGTCTCTGTTGAGAGTGGCTCCATCAGTGGCTGTTGTATGCTGATTTCACCTACACCCGCCTGATAAGGTGCAACGTGAGTGCCCCAGTCTTCTTCAGCTGAGGCGAGCGGCAATACAACATCGGCCATTGCAGTGGTTTCATCATTAAAGTGTGAGAAGACAACTTTGAATGGGATGTTAGCCAGACTCTCCTTCAGGCCAAGTGATTTTGGAGCGGTGTAAACAGGGTTAACCCCCGAGAAGAAAGCAACATCGAAGCGTTTGTCAGCGGCTGCCTGCGAAAATGAGACCAGCGACTGCGTGTTACCGCTCACGGGTGCCATGCTTGCGTAGGCAAACTCGCCGTTCGATTCAATCGTCTTACCAATGTTACCAAGAATGACATTCAGTACCATCGCTGCAGCGACGCATTGATATCCGTGCTCATGCCCCTGTGCCGATGCACCTGCAAGGACAACACTTGGCGAACGACGTTTCAGGGTGGTGGCGATATCTGCAATGCGATCAGCATCCACACCGGTCGCAGTAACGGTCTCATCAAGCGTGTAACTGCGAATCAACGACTGAACGCTGCCAGGCAAGCCACTCATGCTCAGGCCGTGTTTGCTCACCAGCTGATTAGCAATACCCAGCGCCAGGGCACCCTCCGATCCAGGCCTGCTCGCCACCCATAGATCTGCATTGGCGCCCGTCAGCGTCATGTTTGGCTCAACTTGAATCAGGATACCGCGCGGTGAGGTACGGAATTTCGCATACTCTGTTGAGAAGTGCAGCGGTGATCCCCAGGTCCCGAGGAAGTCTGCGCCAAATGAAAGCACTGACTGCGCCTTATCTAAACGGATCCGAGGATTGCTGTCTCCCAGCATATCCTGACTCACCTTCGCCCAGACTGCGTTATTAATGGTTTCATGAACAAAGTGGTTACCCGAGCCGATCGACTCAAGATATGCCTGCAATAGAACAGACTGGTGACCACTAATAGAACCCGTCATCCATGCAAATTTACTACCACTGATATTGGCAGTTTTTTCAGCAATCAGCCCATAAGCCTCTTCCCAGGTTGCATCTACCAGCGAAGAGCCTCTGCGAATTTTTGGCTTAGAGATACGATCAGGGTTGTAGTGTGCCTGTAGACTAGCCTGGCCCATCTGGCACAAACGTCCCTTATTGACAGAGGAGGCTGGATTACCTTCCAGCTTCAGGACGCGCCCTTCACGTACGCGACCATGGATGCCGCAGCCCGATGGACACTGCTGGCAGGTAGAAGCGTACCAGACGCCTACACCAGGAATCACATACTCTTCTGGCATCAGATAGGAAACTACCTTCTCTTTGCCCTCCTCAAGTGTCACCGTCGTTGGCAAATCACAACCTACCAACGTAGCGCCGACACCGCCCCATCCCATTATTTTGAGAAAATCTCTACGTTTGATCTTGCTAAAACTCATATTAAAAATCACCCCGTTTTCGTCACGTATTCCGTGATCTCAACGATCATAAAAATGTTTTATTTATGACAGTGCCAACAATCAGAAGGACCGTCGTTTGCCTGATGACAGCGCTGGCAAAAACCCATTGTCAGCGGCTTCACTTTATCGGCAACAGTCATTTTCTTGACCTCCCCGTGACAAAAAGCACACACCTCGGAGACATTTTCAACCTCCAGGTCTTCGTTATCGATTACGAAGCGCTTAATGTGTTTTTCATGGGTAAAATGCACAAAATCAGGGACATCATGCACTTTGTTCCACAGTGGGGGTTGCTTATTCTCCCAATACTCAGTCAGTTTCTGAATACGTGGCTTATCAGTAGCAATCACACTATGACAGCCCATACACTTACTGGTTGGGGGAATTCCCGCTACTTTGCTACGACGCGCATAGGTATGACAGTACATGCAGTTAATTTCATTAATATCTGCATGAGTATCGTGCGGAAACTCAATGGGTTGCTCGACATGGATACCCGAGTAGGTCCCCTCAGGAGGAACTGCATTCGGTACCTCAGCATTCACATTGGCTGAGAACAGCGCCATTGCAGCCATCAGCAACATTACAATAAAAGACACCTGCACAGTCTGTTTAGTCTGACGACTTCCACGACTTGCAGCCTCAATAAAACGCCCTAGTGGCAAATGTTGTAAAACCGACATTAACCCTCTCGACAACTGTTGTTCATTTTAATTAAGAGCCAGGGGGGAGAAACTACGTAATTTGCTCGCAAGCGGTCAGGAGTGGGATCAATGATCCCATTCAATAACACCTACAACAAATAGACCCCCAATTGGCCCACTCCAAAATCTACTACTCATGCAACAAAGCAAAGCGCCAGGTCGCGAAGTGCGGTTAGTGTGGAACCCAAATCAAAACCACAATATTTCTTATTATTTTTATTATTATTCAATCGCATCGCCTGTTGGCGTCACGAAGTTACGAATCCTAGAACAAGTTCAATAACACTGTCAACGAAAATTTTCTTACTATTTTAGTCAGGATATTCATCTTGTATTCATATGAAAAGCCTCCTGTTCACCAGGCACACCAGCCTGCCAAGCTCACACAGGATTATCAATATCAATAAATTGATATTGCAAATCAAACTGCTTAGAAAGATGCATTGAAAGTGCTTCTACACCACCGCGCTCTGTCGCATGATGACCAGCAGCAAAAAAGTGCACCCCCATCTCTCGTGCTACATGCGTTGTTTTCTCTGATGCTTCACCGCTAATGTAAGCATCCACACCCGCCAGGGCGGCCTCTTCTATATACCCCTGCGCACCACCACTGCACCAGGCAACGGATCGAATCTCTCCATCACCCCCCGAAATATGCAGCGGCGGGCGACCAAGTTTTTCACCCAGCAGCGCCTCTAGCGCTACCGCTGAGATAGCCTCAGGAAACTCGCCGCGCATAATAAGAGGGGGTGATGACGGTCCAAAACTGCCGCTGCATTCAATCCCCAGCAGCTTGCCTAACATCGCATTATTTCCATACTCTGGATGGGCGTCCAGCGGTAGGTGATAGGCCAGCAAACTTATCTCATGCTGTAATAAAGTCTGTAGACGGCGTTTTCTCATCCCCGTGACACAGGGATCTTCCCCTCGCCAGAAATAGCCGTGGTGCACAATTAACGCGTCGGCACCCACCTCCACCGCTGCGGTTACCAGCTCAAGGCTGGCGGTAACGCCACAGACAATTTTAGCCACTTCCGTACGCCCCTCAACCTGCAAACCGTTCGGCGCATAATCGCTAAAGCGCTCAATCTCCAGCAAACTGTCTGTGTATTGCACTAATTCACTCAACGCTACCATCGCCTTCACCGCCCTCATCTTTTGCATCGCTAATAATAAACTCTGTGCTAGAGTACCCAAATCATGTTGGTACGGAAACTACTACCCTATTTTGTTCAAGGCATTGCGATCGGGCTTGTGATCGGGCTCATCTTCTATTTCTTTGCGATGCCCAACGCCACCAGGCAGCAGCACGCCGTTGTGGAGATAAAAGAGTCCACCAATGCGACTGTGGTGCCAACCGACGGCCCCGCCTCTTATGCCAATGCTGTTGAGATCGCCGCTCCCAGCGTAGTGAACATCAACACCACAAAATTGATTGACGGGCGCAACCACCCACTCTATAGCGACCCCATTTTTCGCCGTTTTTTTGGTGACCAGCAACGCGGCCCCAGTCAGCGCCGCGACAATAGCCTGGGTTCTGGTGTCATCATCAGTGAGCAGGGCTACATCCTAACCAACAACCATGTCATTAGCGGGGCCGATGAAATCCAGGTGGCCCTCACCGATGGACGCCAGGCCGAAGCAAAGGTGGTGGGGACAGACCCGGAAACCGATGTTGCGGTGCTTAAGGTCTCAATCGAAAATCTGCCCAGCATCACCTTTGGACAGTCCGATGTGCTCCGGGTCGGCGATGTTGTGCTCGCCATCGGCAACCCCTTTGGGGTAGGACAGACCGTCACTCAGGGGATCGTTAGCGCCACCGAACGGAGCCATCTTGGCATATCAACTTATGAAAATTTTATTCAGACTGACGCCGCTATCAATCCCGGCAATTCTGGCGGCGCATTAATCAATGCCGCGGGTGAGCTGGTCGGTATCAACACCGCCATCTACTCCCGCTCTGGCGGCTCACAGGGGGTGGGCTTTGCAATACCGGCCAATACTGTGAAAATGGTGATGAAACAGATCCTGGAGTATGGGCGTGCAATTCGTGGCTGGCTTGGAATCGAAATTCAGACCATCACGCCCGCACTGGCCGAGTCCTTTGGGCTGCTGGAGGCGAGGGGGATCATCATCGCCGGTGTCATGCCGCAAGGACCTGCCGATCATGCCGGCATTAAAACAGGCGATATCATTTTGCAGATGAATGGTCGGCCGATCATCGACGGCACCGATGCACTAAACCAGATCGCTCAGACCGCCCCCGGCAGCGAGGTACACCTGAGCGGCATTAGACAGGGGAAACCGTTCTCAATCACAGCGCACACCAGCAGTCGGCCACTACCTGAAAACCACAGAACAGAGCCGTAACCCCCCCACCTGAACCATTTGAGGCATTCAGAGCAAGAACAGGGATCGCGCTATTCGGCACCATAGACCAGATCTGCAAAACCTTTTTCAAGCTGACGGCAATCGAGATGGCGATCCCACGGAATCATCGTCATCACCTTTTCAACACCCAGCGATTGAAGCTGGTGTGGCACCCCATAGCCATACATCAGATGGCCACTGCCAATAAAGGCGACTACCAGCGGGGCGTTTTGTGGTGGCTCTATTTGTGCGCGGATCCCCTCTGCCATGGCTCGATCCCACAACAGCTGCTTCTGCACAAAGCGGCGAAAAACAGGGCCTTCTACCGCCAGATCAATGTCAGCACCAGGCAGTTTATGGCGCTGAAAGCTCACCACAAGGTGGCGCAAATAGGCACGCGTTGGCTGCGCGGGCTGTGTCATGCCTGTCGGCACAGCCTCCCACCCCTTCTCAACCGTGGCCTCAACTTTATCGCGCGAGATATTCAGCGCAACCAGCGGAATCTTATTGTCGCGCGCATACCTCAATAAGGGCGTGTAGTAGTCGGCACTAAAACTCCAGTAGCGCGACCATTCCACCTTTTTAAGAAAGGTTTCCACCGTATCCTCACCGCGCAGAAAGCGGTCAATCTTCGGCTGCACCACTCTGGGCAGCATCTCCAGCCCCATCACAAGCGCAGGCTGCTGTTGGTGCAGCAGCTTCAGCATCCTCAACTGCCACTCGTGGTGGCGTGGGTTGTCGTGATGCTCGCCCAGCAACACCACGCGATTTGAGCCAGCACGCGCAATAAGGGCCGCCTCATCGATGCGCCCCATCTCTCCGGGAGAGAACCAGCTACCACTCGCCACGCAGGAGCCAGATCGGTCAAACGAATGGGCGTGCTGGTCTTCCTCTGCCGCCAACAGAGAGAGTGAAGCGAACGAAAGCGCCAGCATCAGTACTAGCACCATATAAACCTCCGTATTGGCACCATACAATGACAGCACCGTATTGACTTAATGAACCCCCACCGCAACACCATCGCTAGCGCTGATCACTTCAAAACCCTCTCTTTCCAGAATCGTTTTGACCATGCTGCGTATCGTTATTAAATCAATCCAATCATAGATAAACCCATTCGGGTTATCGCATAAAAGGCGACCGAAAGAAACAAAAATAGCCGCGGAATAAAGAGCGGGGCAAATAGAAGAGCTGGCGGGTTACCGTAACCCCACAGCTAACGCCGCAGCTTCAGCACCTCCTGGAACCCCTACCGCTTACGGTCGTAAAAGTCTTCCTGACTGGCAGCAGAGGGTGGGGGCGGTTCTGGTGGCGGGGTGTCGTCATCTGCCTCGGGCCGTCTTGAAAGCATGATGCGAGAGAAGATCACGCCCAGTTCAAACAGCGCCCACATCGGGATCGCCAGTAGCGTCTGGGAGATGATGTCGGGCGGGGTTAGTAACATGCCGATCACAAACACACCAACAATAATGAATGGCCGCTTGGCAACGAGCTTGTCTGGTGTAGTGATGCCTGCCCACACCATCAAAATAGTGGCGATGGGGATCTCAAAAGCGAGGCCAAAGGCGAAAAAGAGCTTGAGTACAAAGTCGAGGTATTTGCTGATGTCGGTCATCACCGCCACACCCTGCGGGGTGGTTCCGATAAAAAACTCAAACATCAACGGGAAGACCACAAAATAGGCGAACGACATCCCGGCATAAAAAAGCAGTGTGCTGGAGACGATCAGCGGCAGTACCATCCTGCGTTCATTGGCAAACAGCCCCGGCGCGATAAAGCGCCACACCTGATAGAGCACCCACGGGATCGCTAAAAAGAACGCCCCTACCAGGGTGAATTTAAACGGCGTTAAAAATGGTGAGGCCACTTCGGTCGCGATCATGGTGCTACCTGTCGGTAAC
>DRLG01000172.1 GCA_011053135.1 Chromatiales bacterium | reverse complement strand
CCTGTTTAGGTTCGTAAAAGAGCGTTAGGTTCTGCGAATGCGCTACTAGCGCTTTGTTGCCACCCTCCTCTGCCAGTGCCGACAACATTTGATGAACTGATATCACATCAGCGGGGTCACCGCGATACTGATGGTGATCGCACGCCCGCGTCGGCCAGTAGTCCAGCCCTGCATAGGCTTTGACCTGGTTCATTATCAAATCTGCCATCTCTTCAATGCTTGTTCCACTACCGGGAAAGTGTTTTGGTGTGGGGGTAACGAGAATGGTGTTTTTATAAAAAGAGGCAGTGCCAAAGTTACGCAGAGACCAGCCAAACACCTCAAAGAGCCATTCGACCGACGCCTCATCCAGCAGTGGCTCACGTTTAAAAAAACTTAACATGCGCTATTTATAGCTACATCCCCGATTTATTGCAATGTTATACTTGTCTGCGGAATAAAACAGATAGAGGATCGAACCACCCGATGCGCATACTGATATTGCTTTGTAGTTCTCTCTTTACCATGAACGCTATGGCGGCAGACGGTGTTCGTGAAAAGCTGCTGGCCTTCAACCCGCTAAACGGCACGCTGGAAAGTAATCGCTCGACCACCTCGGTAACGTCTCACTTTGATAAAGAGAACCCGTGTCTTCTGGTTAGCAAGAGCATAACCTCTGCAAAGGCAGATGGTCGCTTTGAAAATGAAAATACTATGACGATCGATTTTTCGAATCTACCGATCATCGAAATGTCTGCCGTACACCGTGATGCCGGTAGCTGGGTCAACGTCAAATATCAGATCTACGCAACGTTAACGACACCCACCGTTAAATATAGCGTTAGCAGCGCATCCATGCCGGGCTTTGTTTATGAGCGTGAAGAGGATTACTTTATATTTCTATTCAATGATCTTGAAAAGATAACGCAGGCGCAGCAGCTATTAATCGATATCATTACCGAGTGCCAGCAGTAGCGTTTAATGGCGCGGTTTCTGCTGTTTGATCTTTTTTAGAGAAGCGCTTAACGACTTGATGGTCTCATCCATCTCCTCGGTTTCGGAGAGCCACTGGCGGTGCTCTAACGATAGCTGTTCATGAACCGCTGCAACATATTGCGCTAACACTGCCGCCTCTCCTGTCGCCACTGCCATCTGTACTTCGCTATGGCGTTCACGAATATGGCTTAACAGATTGGCCGTGCGGCGGTAGCGTTCCGAGTTACGTTCATCCTGGTTCAGCTCTTCACGCCGACTGGCGACTGTCGCAAGCGCAGTACCGAGGATACCCACCACAGCATACTGCAACAGGTCGGCCTGAAAGGCACCCAGAATAGCGATACCCCCCGAGCCCAGTGCAAGAATAAAGGCTGCGGCACTGCTGAGTTTTATCGTCTTTAAAAATGAGTGGCGATGCTGTTCGCCGCGCCCTTCGTAATAGCGTTGTTGAATCGTCAGTTGATAGCGACGGAAAAACTCAAGGCATAACAGCTGCAGTTGTGGATCTTGCGGATGTTCTTCATTAACCAGTCGCACCAGTCGATTAAAGTAACCGAGCCGATCGCTCTCTGCTGCAGCACGCGCTTCCATCCAGCGCTCAAGAATGCGGCCGCCGCTGAGGCGATTTAAGACCAGCGCCGCCCACGCCCCACCCACTAAAGAGATGATGCCGAGGCAGAGAGGAATCAGCTGTACACCGTCAGCAACCTCTTTTGAGCCGGCACTAAAAAGGGCAACAGAGGCGGCGCTCACCGTAGCCGCGAATACCGCCCACGTCGCCTGACTTGAAAGACGTTTGAACTGCGCCTGCTCATCACGTGCGCGCTGGTCATCACGTTCATAGCGGCGCGCGGTTTCAGTTAGCGCCTGGTTTTTTAATAGGGCCGAAAGCGTAGGGGCATCCGTCGCCATATGTTCAGCAAACTTCGTGGGCTGAATTTCATAATCACTGGAGGTGCTAAAGCCAATCGCCTCTTCTGCCTGTTTGATGAGCGCTGTGTGATCGGTTTCCTGGTTCATTGCATCTTTCAGTTTCCTGTTATCTCCACCAATAGTATGTTGGGCGGTTGCAAAAGACAATTGTATTCGCTGGCCCTGGTTTTACCCTTAGATAATGGTCGGTGTGAAAAGGCAGAACAATCCCTGTTCGCGCTGTATAATGGCCGTTTAAGAGAGTCACCTACCCTGGAAAAAGAGATGATCACCGTTGGCAGGCGTTACAATTTAGAAGTGGTAAAGAGTGTTCACTTCGGTTTTTATCTGGATGCGAAGAACCTTGGCGAAGTGTTACTGCCGGGCAAATATGCCGCTGATGATCTTGCGATTGGTGACAGTATCGATGTGTTCCTCTACCTTGATTCTGAAGATCGCCCAGTGGCGACTACCGAAACACCCTTCGCACAGGTGGGTGAGTTTGCTTATCTGCGGGTCATGGCCACAACCAGGGTGGGCGCCTTTATCGACTGGGGGTTAGAGAAAGATATTCTGGTGCCCTTTGGCGAGCAGCACCTACCGATGGTTGCAGGGCGCTCCTATCTGGTTTACCTCTATCTCGACAGGGCGAGTGGCCGTATTGTGGCATCATCAAAGATCGATAAATTCCTGGATGATGAAAGACCGCACCACTTCAAAGAGAAGCAGGCGGTAAAGTTGATCATCGCCAATACCACCGATCTTGGGTTTAAGGCGATTATCAACAATAGCCATTGGGGGGTGCTGTACGCCAACGATGTGCATGAACGCCTCAGCTTTGGCCAGTATAAAGAAGGCTTTATCAAGCGAATTCGGCCGGATAATAAAATTGATCTGACGCTGAAAGGTGGCTCAGGTGAGCGCAGTAAACACGCCTTGCTGATTGAAAAAAAGCTCAATGAAAACGATGGTTTTCTGCCGGTGCATGATAAATCTGATCCGGCAGTGATTGCTGAACTGTTCGGCATCAGCAAAGGGGCGTTTAAGAAAGCGCTTGGTATTCTGTATAAACAGAAAGTGATCACAATTGAAAAAGGTGGTATTCGGTTAGTTCAGAAGTAAGCGGTGCCCTTAAGTGTTACTTGAGTGCAGGGTCACTGAAATAGAAACATAATATGTGCTAACGTCAGAAACCGTTATTGTCTGACCAGTGCGCTCGGGGTTGATCCTGATTACTGGTACCACAACTCAGTAAGAGGATAGGCAATGAGCATGCTCATCGTTGATTTTACCCATGCTATGTTGAGAAATGGTGGTGCTCCAGGGGCATTCGACTATTTCAATGGAGGCTGTTAGATGGTGGCCAGCGATCATCGTTCGCCACTCCGGGTTCTATTGCTGCTCGGTGGCCTGACTATAGCGGGCTGTGCACATCACCCTGCAGAGAGGGTGATGGAACCCCCGTTAGATGACCCCCTCCTTCTCTCTTTCGAGGAGCAGCGGCAGACGATCATGCATCTTCTGGAGGTGCTGTCGCAAAAAGAGGCCCTGATCCAGCAGTTGCGAGCAGACCAGAAGAGCCAGGTAGAGGAGTTGAAAGAGAGCTCCAGTCAGGCGGCACGAGCAGAAGTTAAGTTGCGACGACTGGCGACAGAGGCCGATGTCGCTTCACAGCTAGCAGAGGTAGAGGTTGGGCTGGAGATGTTGCGCGCCACTCTGGGCGCAGCGCATAAGGCATCACTGCAGTTACTGGCGCAGCAGCTGCTTGAGATGGCGACGGCCTCTTTCAGGCAGGCGGAATATAGCGTTGCATCCGATCTGGCAGCGCAGGCTGAACAGTTGATCGTGATGCTGATGGATAACCAGTCCGTATCAGAGACACCTTTTAAGGTAGCGATCCCGTTAAAAATAAAGGTTGATAGCCAGCTGCATCGCCAGCCCAGCAACCATGCAGCGGTGCTGGAGGTGCTGCAGAAGATGACACCCGTTGTGGCTCGCGCCTATCAGGGGCGATGGCTACATGTAGAGACAGAGGTCGGCGGGAGTGGCTGGCTCATGGCTGAGCGGGTAGAGGTGCCGTGACCACAGCTGTTACCCTCCAGTGAATCTGTGCCTGTGCCATTAATCTGTACAGTGTACTCGGTCACGGCCGGCACGCTTCGCCTCGTAGAGCATACGGTCGGCGCGTGCCAGTATCGTATCGGCTGACTGATCACTGTCGCGGCTGTTGGCAATCCCGATACTCAGGGTAACGGCGATCGACTGGTCATTGAATTGATAACTCGCCCCACTCACTTGTATGCGGATGCGTTCTGCCATCTCGCGCGCCGCAGATAGTGTTGTCTCAGGTAACACAATAACAAACTCCTCACCGCCGTAACGAGCAGTAAAATCGATGTTACGGATTGAGCTGAATAATGTTCTGGCGACGCTGCTCAGTACCTGGTCGCCAGCAAGATGGCCATAGGTGTCATTGAGCCGTTTGAAGTGATCAATATCCAGCATGAGAATGGCAAAAGCGCGCTGATTGCGTTTAAAACGGGCAAACTGATCTGCCAGGATGTCGTCGAGCTTTTTACGGTTATAAAGGCCGGTGAGGCTATCGGTGATGGAGAGTGTCTCCAGCAGTTTGTTCTGCTTTTGCAGGGTCTGGCTGGCCGCTTCAAACTCATCACGGCTACGTCGCAGGTTATCGGTCATCTGGTTGAACACCTGGGTCAGGTGCCCTAGCTCGTCGCGTCGCGCAACGGGTAGTTGTACCGCCAGGTCGCCAGCGGCAATGCGGTCTGCTGCATTTATCAGGCGCTCAAGGGGGGTGACTATAGAGCGCCCCAAGCGCCAGGCGATGATCGCCACCAGCAGCGTAAGCCCCACCATTAACGCCAGGAAGAGGTTACGAAAGGTGGCCCACGCCTCGTAGATATCTGCCCGATCACGCTCTACCACCACAATGACCGGCAGACTCTGTGGCATTACCGCAAGGCCGAGTACGGTGTTCTGTAGATGGCCCTCGAAGGTGAGAGGTTTACCTTCGTTTTCACGTAACTGCTGTAGCAGTTGTCTTGCAACCGGTTTGAAGGGGGGCTCTCCCAGGTGAGTCCCGAGCAGAGGGGTGCCCGCCAGGTCAAGTAGTAGCACATCGCCCGAAGAGAGTTTCGCCGCATAGGTTAATGACGGCAGCACGGTGTTGAGGTCGATGATGGCAACGAGTGCACCCAGAATCTCATTGTCGAGCGAGAGGACAGGGATTGCCAGTGTGAGAGTGGTGGTGCTGAAATGTTGATTCCAGTGGGGAGGATCAATAATAACACCGTCGCTCGCTGCCTGTTGTGGCCATGGGTTTGGCAGGATAATGGGTGCTGGGAAGGGACCACTGCTGGCAACGATTTTTCCACGTGGATTGAGTACAGCCAGCTGTCGTAGTGGCTTGAGTTTGTCACGCACCAGCCGCAGATAATGGGGGAGTGGCTGGGGCGATGTGGCAGATGGGTGAGAGAGGCCATTTATAACGGTGTTAGAAGTGGAGAGCGAGAGCACCCCTTCAACGCGCTCCTCAAACCAGTACTCCAGCTCGCGATTGGCATCGACAGCCAGCGTGTGTAGTTGATGGGCGACATTGTCGGCGACCATCGTCTCGTTTTGCCAAAGAGAGAGCAGCCCCAGTCCGGCAGAGGGAATCAGAGTAGCAAGTACCGCGAAGAGAATGATTTTATTCTTGATGCTATTAATCGATATCACGGCGGTCTTTCAACTGGATACATAGCGGAGTTACCACGATCATACAAGGAATCACCCGGCTATCCCAGTGCTCTGAAAAGGCGAAATCTCATATTGGCATTAGGGCGCCAATATGAGATTTATAGGTTAAGGTGGCAGCTATTAAATTTAATTCTCAGGTTTTAAATGTCTGTACGAGTGACTGTAGCTCCATCGCTAGCCTGGAAAGCTCGCGGCTGGAATTTTCAGTCTGCTGTGCTCCCTGGCTTGTCTGCTGTGTAATGGTGTTGACCGATAAAATGTTCTGGTTGATCTCTTCAGCAACAGCCGTCTGCTCTTCTGCGGCGCTGGCGATCTGAGTATTCATATCATTAATTTTCGATACCATGCGGGTGATTTCTGCCAGCGCGCTGGCCGCTTTTCCAGCTTCTGCAACACTTGAATCGGCCTTCTCTTTGCCGCTCTCCATGACCGCCACGGCATTTTGTGTGCCATGCTGAAACTTTTCGATCATCTTCTGGATCTCAAGCGTTGACTCCTGAGTGCGCCCGGCAAGGGTACGAACCTCGTCGGCTACAACAGCAAAGCCGCGCCCCTGTTCACCTGCACGGGCTGCTTCGATCGCGGCATTGAGTGCGAGCAGATTTGTCTGTTCGGCGATATCTTTAATCACATCCAGCACCGTGCCAACATTATCTGATTCAGCAGAGAGCATGTTGATCACATCTGCAATCTGCTGCACATCACTGTTCAGGTCATTAATCGATTCAACTGCGCGAGCGACGACACTTTCACCTTCGCTGGCCTGGGCATCGGCATCATTAGCTGCGAGTGATGCCGTATTGGCACTGCGCGCGACCTCCTGTGCGGTGGCACTCATCTCGTTGATGGCGGTGGCAATCTGTTCGCTCTTTAATAGCTGAGTCTGAATGCCCTGGTTCGCCTGGGCACTAATGGAGGAGAGCGCTTCAGAGGAGGTTGTCAGCTGCGTGCTCGCGGCGGTCACCTGCATCATCACCGTTTTGATTTTGGATAGCATTAGATTGAAGGCGACCCCCATCTGGCCAATCTCATCATTGCGGCTAACATCGGCACTGATGGTGAGGTCTGAGTTCTGCTCCACATGAACCAATGTATCGCGGAAATGTTCAATCGGTTTGACGATGGTGTTTATCGCGAGCTTACCTAAAAATATGGCGACACAGAAACCGATAGCCAGCATTATCCACATTGTCAGAATGAGAAAGTCCGATTTATTGGTGATGGCTAGCGTATCATCGGCTAATAGCTGTTGCTGGTTCCGCGACATCTCGGTTAACTGTGACTGGAGTTTATTGCTCAGCGGCTGTAGTCTGGTTAGCATCCAGTAGTTGGCGAGGTTCCAGTCCTCCTGGCCGCGCATGGCTAGCATCTTCTCTGGCAGCGGCAGGAATTTTTTACGTGCATCGGCAAATACCCAGAACGCCTGACGCTGTTTTTTAGTGAGCAGCCTGGCACTGTTTTTTAATGCAGCAAAGCGCTTATCATTTTTCTTCGCCAGCTTCTTATAGGCGGCGCTGAATTTTTCATCACCAGATAGCAGAAATGCGCGGATATTGGCCAGCTCCAGCCCGGTAGTACCGCGTACATCGGCCATCATCCCCAGCAGCGCTTTGCGCCCTGTATCTTCTTTAATCGTTAGTTCGAGATCAATAATGCGGGTGATCTGGCTGACCATTGTCTGCGCAAGGGGTGCGGCCTCTTCAAGTAGCATCTTTATGGCCGGGGTGTTGTCGATGGTCTGGGCGATATCCTCAATTTTCTGGCGTTCAATCTCAAATTCGGCCAGTAGCTGTTCAATCTCGGCAAGGCGTGCCTGGTTTTGTGGGTTGGTCCAGTTTTTTGAGATGGCCTGTAGGGTCGCAAGCGATGGTTCAATCTCATTTTTCCAGGCGGTGGCTCTTTTTTGTTTGAACTGCTCGTCGCCAGTTAGCATCCATCCTCGCAGGGCTGAGAGTTCATGACTGATACCGCTGAGCATGGTGGTGCTGGCAAATGTCGTTGGGGTACGGAGTTCACTCACCTGGTGGGCGAGCTGTTTTGTGTCGTTGAGTTGCCAGATTGTCGCGATGGAAATTAGCACGATAATCCCTGTCATCAGGGCGTATGAGATGGTCAGTTTTTTTTGCAGTGCGTGACTGCCAGTGGTCGATGCGGTCATGTTTTTGTCCTTCTCTGTCATATCCTTGCCAAATCATGATTTAAGGTCATTAGCGGCCTTGTAGATGCGTACGAGAGTCAAAAATCCCTCACGCATAAGCATGCAGGCGAATGTTGCACTTAACATGCCACTAATGGCGGATATAATTTAGGGGTATTGCCACGCCCCTCTGGATGAGGGGTGTGGTAGCTGGGTGGGGGGCGTATTATGCTGCGATGATCCCGCTATGGCGCAGTAGGGCGTCGATCTGCGGCTCACGGCCGCGGAATTCGATGAAGAGTTCCATCGGGTCGCGTGAGCCGCCCTGTTCCAGAATCATCGACAGAAAGTTGAGACCGGTCTCACGGTCGAAGATCCCCTTCTCCTCAAACAGGGAAAAAGCGTCGCTGGAGAGCACTTCGGCCCATTTGTAACTGTAGTACCCGGCCGCGTAACCACCCGAAAAGATATGAGAAAAGCTGTGCGGAAAGCGATTAAACGAAGGCGGTTTGATGACGGCGACCTGCTGACGGACATCATCAAGAAT
>DRLG01000171.1 GCA_011053135.1 Chromatiales bacterium | reverse complement strand
TTACCCGGAGATGGCCGAATACCTGGTGGAGATAGGGATCGACTCCATGAGCCTCAACCCGGACACCGTACTGACCACCACACGGCATGTGCTGGAGGTAGAACAGCGGTTAAAGGAAAATAAAGGCGGATAATAATGGTGGAATATAAAGCCACCACCACGTGCACCAATGTTCATGGCAGTGTGGTGCGCTCGTTGTTGGGGTGGTGCCGCCCCCAGTGGCGAGCCCCGTGAGCCAGCTATTTCTGGTCAGGCACGGTCAGTCGATCTGGAACCTGCAAAATCGGTTCACCGGTTGGGTGGATGTGTCGCTGAGTCGGCAGGGTGTGATCGAAGCGCAGCAAGCGGCTGCCCTGCTGGCGGATGAGCCCATTGATGTCGCTTTCACGTCGAGCCTGTTGCGAGCGCAGGACAGCCTCTATGAAATCCTCAGACAAAACCGCCATTGCGAGCAGTATGTGCGAGTGCATGAGCAGAGCAGTGAGTGGTATGAACACGTCAGCCCCACCCAGGGTGATGCCAGTGAGCTGAAAATCTACGTCTCGGAAAAACTCAACGAACGCTACTACGGTGACCTTCAGGGGCTGAACAAGGCGTGGGCCTGTGAGCATTTCGGTGCGGAACAGGTGTACCTCTGGCGTCGCAGCTATGATGTGCCACCGCCTAACGGCGAGAGTTTGAAAATGACGGCCCAGAGAACACTGCCCTATTATCAGCAACGCATCGTGCCCCATCTTCAAAGCGGCAAGCGTGTGTTGGTGGCCGCTCACGGCAACTCCCTGCGCTCCATCATCATGCACATCGAGCAGATGACGCTACAACAGATCCTCGATTACGAACTGGCCACGGCCACACCCCATCGCTATACCTTTGACGACGAGCTGCATCTCATAGAGAAACAGATTATTGTTAATCCTGATAAGGAGAAGTAGGCGCTAGCATTGTGTCTGGCAGGTGACGGATAGATCTGAACAGAAAGCAGGAAAAGCGATTGATCGAAGCTGATCTGACACAGATACAGGATTGGGTAAGGCAGTGGGGTTATCTCGGCATTGTTCTTCTGATGTTGTTGGAATCGGCCCCACTGATCGGCCTGATGCTGCCCGGTATTTTTATCACCATCTCTCTGGGTACGCTGACCGCCAGTGGCCTCCTGTCGTTTGAGCAGGCCTGGTTATACGCCTCACTTGGCGCTGCGCTGGGAGACAGCCTTGGCTACTGGTCCGGGCGCCTGGGCTCGAAAGAGCTGCATGGCCATCTGCACAAAACCCAATTTTTGAAAAAGCGTTCAAAGGCTTCCGGCTACCTGAGTCGCTATGGTGCTGCGGGAGTAGCGGTGGGCCGCTTTGTCTGGTTTGTCCATCCGCTGGTGCCATCACTGGCCGGCATCTCCGGCATATCGCCCCATCGGTTTTACCTCTACGACCTGCCCGCCTGCCTGCTCTGGGTGGGTCTCTACCTGGGGGTAGGGCACGGCTTTAGTGGCCTCTGGCTTTGACGTTGGGCGACTACGGGTTGTCGGGGCGGTGGCGATTGCCAGCTGTTACATTTGGATACAAATGCGCGACAGAGCGACAACAGCACTGGCGGGGTCGGCCGCTATAATAGTGATTTTGAGCGATGCGGGGGATAAACAGGGTGTCTTCCAGTTCTTCAGTGGCTGAAGCGGAGCGGCGGATATTGCTGATTGAGGACGATGTTCGTTTGGCTCGTCTTATTCAGGAGTATTTGCAACAGCAGGCGATGGGGGTCTCTATCGAGCATCGGGGCGATCTGGCCTGCCAGCGCATCATTTCTGAGATGCCTGATCTGGTGGTGCTGGATCTCATGTTGCCAGGGCTGGATGGGCTGGAAGTCTGTAAGGCCGTTCGTCCACAGTATCAAGGGCCCATTCTGATGTTGACGGCGCGGGACGAAGATATCGATCAGGTCGTGGGCCTGGAGATCGGTGCTGATGATTACGTTACCAAGCCTGTCCAGCCACGGGTATTGCTGGCCCGCATTCGGGCGCTCTTACGTCGCTTTCCCAAACCCGCTTCGCTGCCCGTTCAGCAAGAAAATGACGCATATGACATCTGTCATGGCTGTTTCCGCATCAGCATTAGCGCCCGCGAGGCCTGGTTGGACGGCCATATGCTGGACCTCACCACCACCGATTTCGATCTGCTCTGGTTGCTCGCCAGCCACGCGGGAACGGTGCTGACCCGCGATACGATTCTGGACCAGCTGCGCGGCATTGATTACGACGGCTTGGATCGTTCCGTCGATATTCGTATCTCCCGCTTGCGTAAAAAACTGGGGGATGACACCCAGCGCCCCTTTCGCATCAAAACCGTTCGCGGCAGAGGCTACCTCTTTGCCAAAGAGGCGTGGGAGTAGCGCCAGGAATGGGACGCCTTTTTCTCAAGCTCTATTCAATACTCGTCTTTGTTGTGGTGCTCTATTTTATCGGAATCGCCAATCTGGGCACCATTCTGAATGAGACGCTGGAACGTTACTATGGTGTGCTGGGCAAGGGTACGTTTGTTCTGCTGGAGAACCGTCTTAAAGAGATACCCACGGCGCAGTGGCCGGCCCTGATAGCTGAGGTCAATCGGGGCGACGGATACGACATTGGCCTGCTGCCGATGGACTCGCTCACCCTTCCTCCCGCCAAAATAAAACGCCTCAGTGATGGTGAGATGGTGGTCGCCGAACGCTACGGCGCAAGCCATAGCTACCAGCGTATTGCAGGTAGCGAGTGGGTGCTGGAGTTCCCCTTTGAGCAGTCTGAGTACCAGTCCAACCAGCGACTCTCAAACAGCACCTTCAACCTGATTGAGATGCAGCTCCAGGCGCAGCCAGCGGAGGTGTGGCCCGAGGCGCTGGCCAGTCTTCAGGGGCAGTTCAATTTTCCCATCCATCTGTTGCAACAGGATCAACTCGACCTTCCCGCGCCGTTACAGAAAGATCTGCTCAATGGCAAGATCGCCTGGCAGGACATAGACGGCAGCACCGACTATCTTTTCCGGCGTATCGCGGACGGCCCCTATGTTCTAAAGCTGGGGCCCTTTGGGCCGCCGCTAACGCTGCGTTATCTGGAGCCAATCTTGATGGGCTCGTTGGCACTGCTGGTTGCCCTGGCGGTGCTGTTCTGGGTCTATCCACTTTGGCGAGACCTCAAGCGCTTGAGTGCAAGCGCTGAGCTTTTTGGTCAGGGCGATTTTTCTGTACGCGCGCCCTTGCCCAAACGCTCGGTGCTGCATCATCTGGCCAAAAGTTTTAACAGCATGGCGAGTCGTATCCAGCGGTTGATCTCATCACACAAGGAGCTGACCAACGCAGTCTCCCATGAACTGCGAACCCCCATCGCCCGGCTTCGTTTCGGCATGGAGATGTTGCAGTCATCCAGCAACGAAACAGATCGAAGCCGCTATATACAGAGCATGAACGCCGATATTGATGAGCTTGACCAGTTGGTAGCCGAGCTGTTGACCTATGCCCGTTTTGATCGCGACCGCCCTGCACTGGAGTTTCAACGGCAGAAAGTAGCGCCGTGGTTAAACGAGGTCGTCAGGCAGGTGATGACAGGCAACGATGGCGTGCTCATCGATGATGACATTGATCTAAAAGGGGCGGCTTATGCCTATTTTGAACCGAAACTCATGGCGCGGGCGCTGGTCAATCTACTGCAAAACGGCCAGCGTTATGCGCAAAGCCGGGTTCAAGTCACCTTCGCAACGGGTCAGCAGGGTTACAGAATAATGGTGGATGATGACGGAGCAGGGATCCCCGAGCAGGAACGGGCTAGCGTCTTCGAAGCCTTCAAGCGCCTTGATGCCAGTCGCGACCGTGGTACAGGTGGTTACGGCCTGGGGCTGGCCATTGTTCAGCGCATCAGCCAGTGGCATGGTGGTGATGTCACGGTGGAAGATTCGCCGCTAGGGGGTGCCCGCCTGACTATTTTCTGGCCGGAGAATGCGCCATCAAACAGCGCGTAACCACGCCTCAATTTCTGGCGCTGTTTCGGCGCGACCGACACCGTTACATAACGATACATTTCCACACACTCTTCTAACAGACCCCCCGACTACGCTGCTCTAAGCTACGACTAAAACCCGTGTACGAGGAGAGATGAATGAGTAGCGTCTGGCGTTGTATCAATCTGTTATCGATGGTGGTGCTATCCGCTGCGAATAGTGCCATCGCCGCCGACATGACCATTGTCGTCAAGGAGAAAGGGAGTGGTGTGCCCATCGAAGGGGCGACGGTTGTGGTCGGCAACGGTGACACCTACGGTGAGACCAACCGCCGCGGCGAGACGCATCTCTCCGGCATTGACGTGCCCGCCCAGGTGAAAATAGTGGCTGCCGGGTTTGAGACACTGGTTGCGCCCGTGCCACAAGGCGGTATCAATAGCACGTTCTATCTCACACCGTTTGCGATAGAGAGCGCCGGTCTTTCTGTCACCGCAGAACGGCTGGTGGAAAAGGTCTCCAAGCTAACGCTCTCGACGAGCGAGCTGACAAAATCAGCGGGCAGCGGTGGCGATCCACTCAAGGCGATTACGGCACTGCCAGGGGTGATCGCCACCAGTGAAGGGTCGGCTGAAGTCTATATGAGGGGTAGCAACGGTAACGACAACATCATCTGGGTCAACAATGCGCCCGTGGGTTATCTCTACCACTTTGGTGGTTTTCAATCGACCATCAACCCGGCGTTGATAGAAGATATCAACGTCTTTCTTGGTGGCTTTCCCGTTCAGTATGGCGATGCGTTAGGCGGGGTGATCGATGCGAAGTTACGCGCCCCCAGAAATGATCGCACACGTTACAAATTTGATATCTCCACTATCACCAGCTCGTTTCTGGTTGAAGGAGCTGCCGGTGAATCGGGCAGCGACAGTTTTGTTGTCGCAGGGCGGCGCAGCTATCTTGATCTGATTTTTTCACCTGCTGATGCCAGCGATGCCTTTGCCGACGATAACGAAGAGGATCCGGATCAGATACTGCTGGTTCCCCGCTTCTACGATTTTCAGGCGCTCTATCGCCACCAGCTTGATGGCGGCTATCTCGATAGCTATCTGTTTACCGCTGGTGACGAGATGGAGATGGAGTTGCGCAGCTCGGCCAAATCCGACCCTCAGCTTGCGGGTAAGGCGCGTGAAAAAAAGGCGTATCAGACCGCAGGGATGACCTGGCAACAACGTATAAACAAACAGTGGGACAGTATCGCAACATTGGCCTACATGCGCGAAAAAGGGGCCATGCGCCTGGGCCGTGATGCACAGGGGGATGCTTTTTATTCGCGTGTTGAAGAAAAAACGCTCTTCCTGCAAGAGGCGCTGCGCTGGCATCCCCGGGCTGATCTGCAACTCAGTGTGGGTTATGACGGCGGTTACGCCAACATCCCGGTGGATGTCTATCGACCGCGAAGCTATCGAGAGGATGACCCCGATTTTGACTTTACAACGCAAAAGAAATATCGCCTTAAAAAGACGCTTAAAGCGAAAGAGTTCTCACCTTACATAAAGTATCGCCAGCAGTGGGGCGAACGGCTCACCACTCAGCTGGGGTTGCGCCACACCAACATCGAGTTGACGGGCGGATTTCATGCCCACCAGCTTTCGCCACGTGCCACCCTGGAATACAAATTGACGCCCGCTACACTGCTAACAGCAAACTGGGGGCAGTACATTCAGATGCCCGCCGGTGAAGAGATCGTAGCGTCCTTTGGTAACCCGGCGCTGTTGATGACGGAAGCGGAACATCGCATTCTCGGCATCGAACATCAGCTCAATCCGCGTTACAACATCAAGGCAGAGGTGTACCACAAACCGATGAAAAACCTGGTCATCGCCCTTGACGAGAATGCCCCGCCCAATAACTTCTCCAATCAGGGCACGGGGGAGGCGTACGGTTTTGACCTGTTTATCAAACGCAAACCCAGTCAGGGAAAAATTGGCTGGTTGGCGCTCTCCTGGGCCAGGTCGCGCCGTACCAATGAGATCACGGGGATCACGCGGGATTTCTCGGGTGACCAGCCGTTCACTGTGACCGCCGTATGGGGGCAGCCCTTTGGTGGACGCTGGAAACGTTGGGACTGGAGCCTGAAAGCACAGGCGCACTCTGGCAAGCCATACACCGCCATAAAAAGCCGCAGCTGGGATGCGGATAATAATCGCTGGATCGCCGAGTATGGCAAGTACAACGCCGAGCGTCTGCCCAACTATTACAAGGTTGATCTGCGGATAGGGCGCGAGGTGCTATTCAATCAATCGAAATTGAAATTTTATCTTGATATGCAAAACATCACCTTTGCCCGGAATATTGTTGAGTATGACTACGGCAATGAATACGAAAAAATTGACAAGCCAACTGAAATCACCGGCATGTCGTTCTTCCCTTTCTTTGGCGTAGAGGTGGAATATTAAGATGAATATTCAGCACGAATTTATGGGGCTGATGAGCAGCGGCGGGCCGATTATGTGGGTCATTCTGTTTGTCGCCTGCATCGCCATGATGCTGGTCATCTGGGAAGCCCTGCGCAGCCAGGCACTGATAACAAGCACCCGAGAGGAGTACCGCAAACTGCGTCAGCACAGCGACTATCTGCCGCCGTCCAATGGCAGCCTCAGCCCCGTGGCCCAACTGCTTGTTACCACCCACTGGCGGGAGATTCAGTCAAGCGAGGATATGGCCAAGGAGTTCAATATTCATTTGGCGGAAATTATTCCCAGAGTGGAAGGTCGGCTAGCAACAATTGCCATCCTGGCCTCGCTGCTGCCCATGCTGGGGTTGCTGGGCACGGTCACGGGCATGATCAATGTGTTTGAAGTCATTGCCCTGCAAGGCAGTGGCAAGCCCGATGAGATGGCCGAGGGTATTTCACAGGCGCTGCTCACCACCGCCAGTGGCCTGATTATTGCCATCCCGGTTATTTTTCTGCATCACCTGCTGTCGCGCCGGGTCAATGTTTTAATGGCGACGACGCACCAGGCGATCCAGCTGCTCCTGCATCGCAATGTGGACGCACTTAAGAGGGCTTACAATAATGCAAACGCATGAGCTATGCCCCCTGCCCACAGTGAACACGGGCAAGCCTGAGATCAGCATGGCACCGCTGGTCGATATCGTTTTCCTGCTGCTGATTTTTTTTATGGTAACGACAGTGTTTCCGGATAACGACGGCCTGCTCATCGAAAAACCCAGCTCACAAAATGCTGCCGCACTGGATAATCGCAACATCATCATCAAGATCGACCAGCAGGGAATCGCCTATATGGAGGCGCAACCCGTTACGGTTGATGACATCACGCGACTGCTCAAATCAGCGCTGACCCGCCAGCCACAACTCGCCGTTACGGTGCATGCAGATCGCCGCGCCACCACTGAGTCACTGATCAACGTCATCGATGCGGCCAAGGCAGGAGGGGCCAGGCAGCTGGGAATCGCCACGGATGAACGACGTGATTGAACGTGCTGTCCCCTGTGCTGGCCTGGCCATCAGCGCCGGTATTTTACTCACCCTGGGTTTGTTGCTGTTTGTCAGCGTGCTGGCCGGTTATCGTGCCCACGCCACAGAGCCACGCCCACTGCTGGTGGTGGAGCTAAGCGCATGGCCAACGCCCCCAAAACAGGTAAAGCAGGCAGCGCCGGCCAAGGCCGAAAAGCAGCCCCTGCCAGAAAAAACAGTAGAGAAAAAGCCCCCGCCACCCCCGAAACCGACACATTCACCCCTGGCAAAAAAAGTTGTAAAAGAGGTGTCAGAAAACGCTGTTGAGCCAGCACCTGAAGAGGATGTTGTGGATAAAGCCGAACCACGTTTCACTGAACCTTCACCACCGATGCTCATCGAGCCAGCAGAAGATGCATTGCCTAAGCCGGTGCCCATTTTCAGGCTCACGCAGGCACCGCGGTTTTTACACCGGGCAGATCCTGTCTACCCCGAAGCGATGCGCACCCAGGGCATTAGCGGCATTGTTAAACTGGAGGCGCTCATCGACAAAGAGGGGCGAGTAATAAAAGTCAGCATACTCAAGTCCGCCGGCAAGGCATTTGATGAAGCGGCACGGCGCGCTATTTTAGCCTCAAGCTTTTACCCGGCTGAAGTGGAGAATAAACCCGTGGCGGTGCTGCTGCGTCTGCCGGTAAGGTTTGAGCTATTTTAGGATCTGTTATCGGGTATGGAGGGTACGTTTATGAAAGCGATAGTCTGGACAAAATACGGTGGGCCTGAAGTGCTTAAGTATGGCGTGTTCGAGAAGCCCACTCCAAAAAGTGGTGAGGTGTTAATTAAAATACATGCTTCCTCTGTTACAGCGGGCGACTGCCGACTCCGCGCATTTAAGGTGCCCCTGGGCTTTTGGTTGCCAACACGGTTGGTGTTTGGTTTGGTAAAACCGAGAAAAGCGATCTCCGGAATGGATCTGTCGGGGGTGGTAGAATCAACAGGAAGCGAGGTGACGTTATTTGAAAAAGGCGATGAGGTGTATGGGACGACAGGAATAAGGCTAGGGGCTAATGCTGAATATATCTGTCTGCCCGAAAGTGCTGCACTGGTTAAGAAGCCGGGTAACATTAGTCACGAACAGGCAGCAGCTACAATTTTTGGTGGGCTGGCAGCCATATATTTTCTTCGAGACAGGGCGTGCCTCCATAGGGGGCAGAAGTTCCTGATCAATGGCGCATCCGGGGCCGTCGGGACTGCTTCAATACAGCTAGCAAACTATTTGGGCGCTGAAGTAACGGCTGTCTGTAGCACCTCCAGTATTGAGCTTGTGAGATCGCTTGGGGCAACAAAGGTTATCGATTACACAAAAGAGGAGTGCACTAAAAACAGAGAAACCTATGATGTGATCCTTGATGCGGTAGGTAATCTATCACTTTCCAAGTGCAAGCAGTCATTAACGATGCGGGGGAAATTAATATTAATTAATGCGGGGCTCTGGACCAATCTATCGTCTGTTGCCAAAAGTAACCTGGTTTGTGGGGTGGCGGGTGAGAGTAAAGAGGCTCTGATATTTCTTAGAGAGCGTATCGAAGCTAGCGATATCAGGGGGATTGTCGACAGGGTTTATTCTTTGGAAAGAACAGCAGAGGCTCACCGATATGTTGATGGCGGGCACAAAAAAGGAAATGTCGTTATCGCTATTAACGATAGCCAGAAATTAAACTAAGGGACCTCTGGTTAATTGTCATTACGGAGAGTGAAGCGACGAAGTAATCGCTTAACTCAGTGATTTATCTAGCGTTGAGATTGCTGCGCTTAGCTCTCAATGGAAGACAAGGCAATTAATCAGCAGTTCCCTAAACAGGAGAACGTATGAAAACCCCGGTATCTATTATTGCCATTGCACTACTACAAATTGGGTGTGCAACCATATCCCAGTCTGACGCTATTCAAGTAGCAGCTGAACGAGGAAAGTTTGATGGAATCAACAAGTACACTGAGTTCTATGTGACGTTGCCCAGTTCACATTCTGGCCCATTTAGTGATGTTGAGTTACTAAACTTTCAGGTAGCCAATGGGTCGTTTAAGGATAGTGACATGAGCGCAGTTATGGGTAAATCAAGGGAAACTAAAGAGTGGGAATTGTTGATGCTTTTCAGCAGCAAAGGTGATGGTCATTGGGCTGTATTGCCTGAAAAGTAATGTGCGGATCAATCGCCAATTTCATAGCCTGACTATCTCAATAATCTTTCTGTTAATGATAAATCTATTATGCGCTTACGTCCGCCTGCCGGTCATAAGGACAGCGACTGTTGAGGAGGCAATATTCCGTAGAGAGAACGGCAGCTACCTGTGTTAACAGGCGTTAGTCAGGCCAGACCCGTTGCGATGGAATAAATGAAGGTGGTGTCTCTGCCTGAGCTGCAGTCTCGGTAGTGGTTTCTGAAAAATCTTGCGATACGTCTGTGTCAGGCGCATTTTTCTGAGGCCTGTTTGATTTAGCCTGACGCACACTGCTTGCTAGTTTGGAGCCTATTTTCTTTTTCATGAATTCAATATTTCCTCGATGAGCGCATCAATTTCCTGTGAGGCGGGTTCGCCACGTTTTCCCATGCAGTATACACTCGATCCTTCCAGCGCAGAATTTCGGTAGATGGCACGCCGCCGTAGGCAGCTTTCAAGCGCCGGAATATCAAATTCCTCCAGGGCCTGGCGCATACCTCTGGAGATCGCATTGCGCGGCTCTAGCTGGTTGACGAGCATATATGGCTGTAAATCATCATTGTAAATCTTCGCCTGCTCGATCGCTTCTGCCAGCCGAACACTGGCCCACAGGTCAACAGGGGAGGGCAAAATAGGAATAAGCACTTTGTCGGAGACGCTCATCGCTTTTTGCGCGACACCGGTTTCAAGTGTTGGCGGGCAGTCAACAACCAGGTACTGGTAGTCTTCACGTATCCGTTTAATCTCTC
>DRLG01000170.1 GCA_011053135.1 Chromatiales bacterium | reverse complement strand
GATGATTGGTCTTGCTATGGGGTTCGCAGTGAAGTTGATCTTTAGTGCGATTGAGACCGGGGGGCATATCATGGCACAGACAATGGGGCTTGGATTTGCACAAATGAATGATCCAGCTAACGGTGTAACGGTGCCAGTTGTTAGTCAATTTTATATCATTATTGCAACGCTACTATTTCTCGCACTGAATGGTCACCTGGTTGTGATTGATGTGTTGGCAGAAAGTTTTCAGATGTTACCGATCTCAATGCAAGGCGTCAGTAATGACGGTCTATGGGTGCTGATATTATGGTCTAGCTGGATATTTACTGGCGCAGTCATCATATCGTTACCGGTTGTTGTGGCACTGCTGCTGGTGAATATTGCATTTGGCATCATGATGCGTGCTGCACCTCAATTGAACGTTTTTGCTGTAGGGTTCCCACTCACCCTGACGTTTGGTTTTATATTTATGTTGGTATCGTTACCAATCTTTCTGCCCCAGTTCAGCAGCCTTATTGAGCATGCGCTTATGGCGGTTGGCAACCTGGTTTCTGCGAGATAAACAATGGCAGAAAGCAACACAGGTCAGGAAAGAACAGAAGAGGCGACGCCCAAACGCCTACAGGATTCGCGAGATAAAGGACAGGTTGCACGTTCTCGTGAACTTGCCACGATGGGTTTGTTGCTCGCCTCTGGTGCCGCATTCCTGATGTTTGGTGATCGACTGGTTGCCGACATTATGAGCCTGATGCGTGAATCCTTTACCGCCAGTCGTATGGATCTGATGGATGTGAATAATATCCTGATTTTCCTAGAAGACTCCTTTACTGAGGCCATCATTGCCTTGATACCTTTTTTTATGGTCGTCATGCTGGTTGCATTCTTCTCACCAATGGCACTGAGTGGCTGGTCTTTTAGTACCAAGGCACTGTCTTTTAAGTGGGACAAACTTAATCCAATTAAAGGATTGGGGCGGGTCTTTTCTGCGAAAGGATTAATGGAGCTGGTTAAAGCGCTGGCCAAGTTTATGCTAGTGATGTCAATAGCGATTTTGCTGTTATGGAACCAGTCTGAGCTCTATATTCTTCTTGGAATAAAGAGTATTGAGCCTGCGATAGCACAGGCTGGAAATCTGTTGATGTGGGGCTTTATCCTGTTGAGCTGTGCAACCATATTGATCGCTGCGATTGATGTGCCGTTTCAACTGTGGGATCACGCTAAACAGTTAAAGATGACGCGTCAGGAAGTCAAGGACGAATATAAGCAGACAGAAGGTAATCCTGAAATGAAGCGCAAAGTGCGTGACACGCAGATGGCAATGGCAGAAAAACGGATGATGGAAGAGGTGCCCAAGGCTGATGTGATCATCACAAATCCAACGCACTATGCAGTCGCCTTAAAGTATGACCAGTTGAACATGGGCGCGCCTATTGTAGTCGCAAAAGGGCAGGATCTTGTCGCAGCCAAAATAAGAAGTCTCGCCTATAGCAATAATGTCCCATTGGTTGAAGCGCCGCCGCTTTCAAGAGCGCTTTATTACAGCACTGAATTAAATAGTGAGGTGCCTGCTGGTCTCTATCTTGCAGTGGCACAGGTGCTGGCATACGTTTATCAGCTAAGGCAGAAACAGTCTCGCTTTGATGAGAGATTGACGATGGATGATCTTCCGATTCCCGATGATCTAAAACGTGATGAGTAAGGTGGAGTAGTTATGGCAGAAGCAACTGTGCTAGATACGGCACGCCAGATTAGTCGCAATGGGCTGATTGGTGCGCCGCTATTATTGGTGTCAATTCTGGCAATGGTTGTTGTGCCGATGCCACCATTTCTACTCGATCTATTTTTTACCTTTAATATTGCACTCTCA
Source organism: Chromatiales bacterium (assembly GCA_011053135.1). Taxonomy (GTDB): domain Bacteria; phylum Pseudomonadota; class Gammaproteobacteria; order SZUA-140; family SZUA-140; genus SZUA-76. Next base: position 9,688 of record DRLG01000170.1, on the reverse strand, counting down.
TTGATTGTAATCCTCTCCGGGGTTTACGCTAAACGGCCGCTCGATTTTGCCGTTTTTCCAACGATTCTGTTGATTGCGACACTATTGCGCCTGGCGCTTAATATCGCCTCGACCCGTGTGGTACTACTAGAGGGGCATACCGGTACCAATGCGGCAGGTGATGTCATTGAGGCGTTTGGCGATTTTGTAGTTGGCGGAAACTATGCGGTTGGTCTGGTCGTATTTGCGATTCTCGTTATTATTAATTTTGTGGTGGTGACAAAGGGCGCGGGGCGAATTTCTGAGGTAAGCGCCCGCTTCACACTGGATGCGATGCCCGGTAAACAGATGGCCATCGATGCTGACCTGAATGCCGGCGCGATCGACCAGGATGAAGCGATGCGTCGTCGTGCTGATGTGGTGGCCGAAGCTGATTTTTATGGTTCAATGGATGGTGCCAGTAAATTTGTGCGTGGTGATGCTATTGCAGGTATTTTGATTCTCTTTATCAATATCGTGGGCGGCCTTGCGATCGGCATCCTGCAGCATGAGATGGAGTTTTCTGATGCGATGCGAAACTACACATTATTGACCATCGGTGATGGTCTGGTTGCTCAAATTCCGTCATTAATTCTCTCGACAGCCGCTGCGATTATGGTGACACGTGTCTCGAGCGAAGAGGATATGGGGCAGCAGTTCTCTTCTCAGATGTTCTCAAGCCCGCGTGCGTTGGGGGTTACTGCTGGTGTCATCGGCTCACTAGGGCTGATTCCAGGCATGCCAAACCTGGTTTTCCTTACCATTGCAGCGCTGGCAGGGGGAGCTGCATACTATGTCACCACACGTGCTACTGATGATGAGGCCGTAGCAGGGGTGGAGAGTCTACCGCCCTCAGCTGGCGGTCAGCCCGTTCAATCTGGGCAGCAAGGTGAGCCGTCGCAGGAAGAGGTGGCTGATGAAAATAAAGAGCTTAGCTGGGATGATGTACAGCCGGTCGATGTCATCGGCCTTGAGGTCGGTTACAAACTGATCCCGCTTGTCGATAAAAATCAGAATGGCCAGTTGATGGCGCGTATTAAAGGGATTCGTAAGAAACTGACACAGGAGATCGGTTTTCTGATTCCACCTGTTCATATTCGTGACAATTTAGAGCTATCACCCGGCACCTATCGGATTACATTGATGGGGGTTGCTGTGGGAGAGGCTGATATCTATCCCGACCGTGAGATGGCAATTAACCCAGGGCAGGTCTTTGGTACGTTGCAGGGCACCCCCACTAAAGATCCCGCATTTGGTATGGATGCGCTCTGGATCGATCCCAGTCAGCGTGAACAGGCACAGACAATGGGCTACACCGTAGTCGATGCCAGCACCGTAGTCGCTACTCATATCAGTCAAATACTACAAAGCCAGGCCTGCGATCTGCTGGGGCGTGAAGAGGTGCAGCATCTGCTTGATGGATTAGGGACGAGCGCACCTAAACTGGTTGAAGGGCTAGTGCCTGATGTGATGCCACTCGGCACGATTCAGAAGGTGTTGCGCAACTTGCTGGAAGAGAATATTCCCATTCGTGACATGCGGACGATTATCGAAACACTCGCGGTAGAGGGTACTAGGAGTCAAGATCCTGACGTTTTAACCGCGGCGGTACGTGTTAGCCTTGGGCGGATGATAGTTCAGAATATCAATGGGTTATCGCCAGAATTGTCGGTTATCTCCCTTGATCCCTCTTTGGAACAGTTATTGCAAGAATCTATGCAGAGTGGCGGTGGACTGGAGCCAGGGTTGGCAGAAAGAATTCATCAGTCACTATTGGAATCGGCGCAACGACAGGAGATGGCAGGGCAGCCCGCGGTATTACTAGTATCAGCTCCGTTGAGGCCAATGTTGGCACGCTTTGTAAGGAATACGGTACCCAATTTACATGTGCTCTCTTACAACGAAATGCCAGATAACAGACAGATAAAGATTATCGCAAACATTGGCAGACCTGAATAGCCGAAGATGTGTGTAATGAGGTGGTCATGGTGACGAAGCAGAAAGTGACTTGCAGTAACAGAAAAGGCGGGGAGCAGTGATGAAAATTAAACGTTATTTTGCCCCCGATGTCAGACAGGCAATGCGTATGGTACGTGATGCCCAGGGGCCTGATGCCGTCATTTTATCAAACAAAAGTGTCGATGGCGGAGTCGAAATCGTCGCCGCGATTGACTATGATGAATCAAGCTTCCCCGGAATAGCATCAACGACGAATGTACGAGAGAGTGGGGATCGCGCCACTCCTCAACCGACTGCAGCCCACTCCAGACAACAGTCTCAAGCAGAATCTGCGCAGGTGAGTGCTGCCTCCCGCTATGAAGGCGAAGGGGAGCGCCCCAGACGCACCCAGCAGCCGCTTCCTGATATACAGTGGGGACAGGAACCTGCCATTGTTGAGATGCAAACCGAATTAAAAAACCTGCGCGGCATGCTTGAAAAGCAGCTGTCAGGGCTGGCGTGGGATGAGTTTACCCGCCGTCACCCTCAGAAGGCAGAACTCATACAGCAGCTGACGGCGCTTGGTTTAAGTGATGAACGGTGTAAAGCATTAGCGGAGGAGGTGCCAGTGCGCACCCATCCCGATGATCTTTTTAGGAGTGCATTAGAGTGTTTATCAAGAACAATCCCTGTTGCTGAGGATGAAATACTTAATGATGGAGGGATCGTCGCGCTGGTTGGGCCAACCGGAGTGGGTAAAACTACAACGGCAGCTAAATTGGCGGCGCGCTATGCACTACGACACGGTAATCGTCACGTTGCACTAGTGACGATTGATAACTACCGCGTATGCGCCCATGAACAGCTACGCACCTATGGGCGAATTCTTGATATTCCAGTGAAAACAGCAGATAGCCGGGAAGAGCTCCGCAAGGTACTTGATGATCTCTGTGATCGTCGCCTGATAGTCATCGATACAGCCGGTATGAGTCAGCGGGATAGCCACCTTGCAGAACAGGCTTCGACTTTGTGTGGCGATGATATGTTCATAAAATCATCATTAGTCATTTCAGCAACATCACAGGTTTCAAGTGTACGCGAAGTGATGAGTGCGTTTGGGGTTTTTAGTCCGGCGAGTGTGATCTTTACCAAACTGGATGAGGCGACCAGTTTTGGGGGCGCGATTGATATTGCTACGCAATACGGCGTGCCACTCTCCTATATTTGTGATGGCCAGCAAGTACCAGAGGATCTACATCTGGCGCGAGCCTATGAGCTGGTCAACCGATGCGTCGATATTAAAGAAAGGACTGTTCCAGGAGGGAATGGCGAAAATGGCATGGAGCTGATCAGCCAGTCAATCGCAAGGGGAGTGGCAAATGCTAATGTCTGAAGTAGGAGTAAGTCAAATGTCAGGCCTGCGCCATGTTGCAAACCCAAACCCAGTCCGCGTCATTACAGTAACGAGTGGTAAGGGCGGAGTTGGGAAAACAAATGTCTCTGTAAATATGTCGGTAGCCCTTGCTGCAAGTGGACAGAACGTACTGCTAATGGATGCAGATTTAGGACTGGCCAATGTGGATGTTCTGTTAGGACTTCAGCCCGTCTATAACCTTTCGCATGTGGTGAATGGCGATCGCGCACTGGAAGAGGTAATGGTAGCCGGCCCGGAAGGGCTACAGGTGATCCCTGCCTCCTCAGGTCTGAAAAATATGGCGGAGCTAAGCCACGCTGAACATGCAGGTCTGATTCGGGCCTTCAGTGAACTTAGCTATAACCCCGATGTGCTGGTGATTGATACCGCAGCGGGTGTTTCTGATAGTGTCGTAACATTTAGCCGAGCTTCACATGAGGTGATCGTTGTCGTATGTGATGAGCCGGCCTCCATTACCGATGCCTATGCCACCATCAAGTTACTAAGCCGTGACCATGGACTTTATCGATTTCGTATTGTCGCTAACATGGTGCGTAGCTCTCAGGAGGGCATAGAGCTCTATAAAAAGCTTGTCAAAGTGACAAATCGATTTCTTGATGCAACACTCGACTATATGGGAGCAGTTCCCTATGACGACTATTTAAGAAAGGCTATCCAGAAGCAGCGCTCTGTCGTTGATGCTTACCCACGTAGCAAAGCATCAATTGCATTTAAGAAGCTGGCGCAGAAAACTGATCAATGGCCAACACCGGACTCGGCGAGCGGATATCTGGAATTTTTCGTCGAGAGATTGTTTAAATCCAGTAATGATGGAACGACAACACTATATGAATAATCTAGCTATGTACGTAACTATCCAAGAAGACGATAAACCAGCCAGTAATGGTGCCGATGAACTGGTAACACGCTATGCGCCGCTGGTGAAACGGATTGCCTATCACATTATGAGTCGCCTGCCACCTAGCGTACAGGTCGATGACCTGATACAGGCCGGCATGATTGGCCTGCTGGAGGCATCGCGAAACTATGATGCCAAACAGGGGGCAAGTTTTGAAACCTATGCCGGTATTCGTATTAGAGGATCAATGCTCGATGAAATCCGAAAAGGTGACTGGGCCCCACGTTCCGTGCATCGAAAGGCTCGTCAGGTCGCCGAAGCGGTACGTAAGATTGAGAATGAGACAGGGCGTGACGCACGTGACCATGAAGTGGCAGAAGCATTAGAGATGCCGCTGGAGAAATACCATAAGACACTACAGGATGCGAGCAGTTGTCGCCTGTTAAGTTTTGAAGATATGGGGATGAATGAAGACTCTGTGCCATCAAAACTCAGTGGGCCTGCGACCAATCCATTTGATGGCGTGCAGAAAGATGATTTTAAGAAAAACCTGGCCGAAGCAATATCGGGGTTACCAGAAAGAGAGCGGCTAGTGTTAACACTTTATTATGATGAAGAGCTAAATCTTAGAGAAATTGGTTCTGTTATCGGGGTGAGTGAATCGCGTGTCAGTCAGATTCATAGCCAGGCGTTGATTCGGTTGCAGGCGCGACTAGGACATTGGGTTAACAACGATTGATTGTGGGAGGTTACCTTGGATAAAGATATGAAAATACTCATTGTAGATGATTTTTCTACAATGCGACGGATCATAAAGAACCTCTTGCGGGATCTTGGTTTTAATAACACATCAGAAGCTGATGACGGTAATACTGCTTTACCGATGTTGCAGGCGGGTGATTTTGATTTTCTGGTCACAGACTGGAACATGCCGGGGATGGAGGGTATTGACCTGCTAAAAGCTGTTCGTGCCGATGAGAAGCTGGCGAATCTGCCGGTGCTACTGGTAACCGCTGAGGCCAAGAAGGAGCAGATAGTGGAAGCTGCGCAGGCGGGTGTCAATGGCTATGTGGTTAAACCATTTAATGCAGCAACGCTGAAGGAGAAGATAGAAAAGATCTTCGAGCGTATTGAGGCATCAAAATAACCCCACGGAAGGAGAGGCAGAGATGGCGCTCAGCGAGTCAATATTAAGTGAACGATGCCTGGAGCAGGCGCGTGGGCTGGTTAGTAGCATAGAGAGCGGTGATGAAGGAAAAGCGGTTGACCATTTAAGAGAGATCAGTCGCCTTAATGAAACAAAAATGTTTCAGGAAATAGGCCGACTCACACGAGAGCTTCACGATACGCTAGTCGGGTTTGGTATTGAGACTGAGATTTCGGAACTTGCAGAACATGAAATCCCTGACGCCAGGGAACGTCTGAGCCATGTGATTAATGTGACTGATCAGGCGGCACATAAAACGTTAACAGCCGTAGAAGAGGCAATACCGGTCTGTAGTGAGCTGGAAGCAAGCGCCTCTCATATTGAAATACAGTGGAAGCGGTTTATTTCACGGGACCTTTCAGCAGATGAGTTTCGCGAACTTTCACGTGAAATTGGAAGCCACCTGGAGATCTCAGCTGACCGCTATACAAAGATCAAACTATACCTAAATGATATCTTGATGGCACAGGACTTTCAGGATATCACCGGCCAGATTATAAGGCGCGTAATCACCCTTGTGCAGGATGTTGAAGATAAACTGGTTGGACTGATAAAGCTCTCGGGTGACCTGGATAGTGATTTACCTAAAGCCACTAAAAAACCGGTTGAGAAGGTACTGGAAGGGCCGCAAGTGCCAGGAAAAGAGAGTGCCACTGCATTGAAGAGTCAGGATGAAGTTGACGACCTTCTCTCAAGCTTAGGATTCTGATGATAATATGGCCATTGATACTGATGACGAAATCCTGCAGGACTTTCTGGTTGAGGCAGACGAGATTCTCGAGAAGCTGAGTGAACAGCTGGTTGATCTTGAACAGAGCCCTGAAGATGCTGAGCTACTAAATGCGGTTTTCCGCGGTTTTCATACAATCAAAGGGGGCGCTGGGTTTCTGTCGCTGACCGCCCTGGTCGAAGTTTGCCATCATGCGGAAGATGTCTTTAACATCTTAAGACAAGGTGACCGTGTGGTTGATGCCTCTTTGATGGATGCTTTTTTGCGTGTCACTGATAGTGTTAATGACATGTTTGATGAAGTACGTGAGGGGATTGATCCAACACCCGCTGATCCTGAATTGATTGAAACATTAAAACGGTTTCTTTCCGGCAGTGAAGAAAACAGTGATGAGAGTCTAACTGCAGAGTCTGCACCAGAGCCTGCTACGGTACCCACACCTGCATCATCACCACCTCCAGTTGAAATGCCGGTGGATGATGCACCCTCTGCTGGTGGTGAAGATATCACTGATGATGAGTTTGAAGCTTTACTTGATCAACTACATGGTGAAAGCACCCCAGGTTCTGCCCAGCCCGTTCAACAGACGTCAGGTGGGAGTGAGGGAGGCAGTGATGAGATTACCGATGATGAGTTTGAGTCGTTATTAGATCAACTGCATGGGGGCGGCGCACCAAAAGCGGTTACACCGACTGGTGAAGAGAAAACGGGTGGTGCTAAAGAGAAAGAAAAGAATGATGGCTTAATCACCGATGATGAATTTGAGGAGCTACTCGATCAGTTGCATGGTAAGGGTGAGCCCTCAGCGGTCACTCCGGTCGATGCGAGCACACCAGCTCCAGAAAATACTAATAAAACTGAGCCTGTTGTTGAGAAAAGTGCGCCTAAATCTACAGCCCCAGCAGCTAAGCCAGCTGCAAAGAAGAAAGAGAAGGCAGCCGCACCAGCAGAAACAACCGTACGTGTAGATACAAAACGTCTTGATGACATTATGAATCTTGTTGGCGAACTCGTACTGGTGCGGAATCGCCTCTCTACACTGGAGTCCAGCAAAGGCGATGAAGCCATGACGCAGGCGGTTGCTAACCTTGATTTGGTGACAACTGATCTACAGAACTCGGTGATGAAGACAAGAATGCAGCCAATCAAAAAGGTCTTCGGGCGTTTTCCCAGGGTGGTTCGTGATCTGGCTAGAAGTCTGAACAAGGAAGTTTCGCTCGAGTTGATAGGTGAGGAGACTGATCTTGATAAGAACCTTGTAGAAGCATTGGCCGATCCACTTGTACATCTGATTCGTAACTCTGTTGATCATGGTATTGAAATGCCGGATGTGCGTGAGTCTTCAGGAAAGGATCGCAGCGGTACTGTTGTACTCTCAGCAACACAGGAAGGCGACCATATTCTGTTAACCATTGATGATGATGGTGCCGGAATGGATGCAGATAAGCTACGGAATATTGCGATTAGTAAAGGACTATATGATGAAGACTCTGCTGCACGATTAGATGATAAAGAGTGTTTCAACCTGATTTTTATGCCGGGATTTTCGACCAAGGAGAAGATTTCTGATATTTCAGGTCGTGGTGTTGGAATGGATGTGGTTAAAACACGCATCGCACAACTGAATGGATCGGTAGAGATCGACTCAGAGCTAGGAAAGGGGAGTCGCATTGCAATCAAATTGCCATTAACGCTCGCTATTATGCCGACATTAATGGTGTTGCTAGAAGAGCAGGTGTTCGCACTGCCATTAGTTAGCGTGGTTGAAATATTTAATCTTGACCTAACTGAATCAAAAATTGTTGATGGACAACCGGTAATTCTGATCAGGAATAAGGCGCTGCCAATCTTCTACCTAAGGGAGTGGTTGATAAAAGGAGCGCGGCGTAATGAAGATCAGAAAGAGGGGCATGTCGTTGTCGTTAGTTCTGGGGCACAGCAGGTAGGGTTTGTTGTAGACCAGTTGATCGGCCAGGAAGAGGTTGTCATTAAACCGTTGGGCTCAATGTTGCATGGTACTCGTGGATTGGCTGGTGCAACTATCACAGGGAATGGGAAAATATCGCTGATCCTGGATGTTCCAGAGTTACTAACGGCATATGCCTGATAACTGGGGTGAGATGTGACGGTTCGTGTACTTATTGTTGATGATTCAAGTTTCTTCAGGCACCGCCTGACAGAGATGTTGAATGCAGATAAACACATTGAAGTCATAGGCAGCGCCGTTAACGGCTCAGAGGCAGTTACAAAGGTGGCTGAGTTGAAGCCTGATGTCATCACTATGGATATCGAAATGCCAGTAATGGATGGTATTGCAGCCACGAAGAAAATTATGATGCAGAATCCAACCCCCGTTTTAATGTTTTCATCACTAACGACTGAAGGTGCAAAGGCAACACTTGACGCACTCGATGCCGGCGCAGTCGATTTTTTACCAAAAAAGATAGACGATATTGCCAGTGAGCGAGATACCGCCAGGCGGTTGTTGTGCGCGCGAGTTCGTGTGTTGGGGGCTCGGGGCTTGCCAGAGCATAAAGCAGTTACTCATCGAAGCAGCGTGAACAGTAGTCAGATTCCTCACACACAAAAGCCACCTGTACGAAATGGTGCAAGCCTTGAACTGAAAAAAAATAAGCTGATTGCAATTGGCACCTCTACCGGTGGTCCGGTTGCGTTGCAGAAGATTCTCACAAGAGTCCCGGCGGGGTTTCCACTGCCCATTCTGGTTATTCAACATATGCCAGCAAGTTTTACCCCTTCATTTTCAGAGCGGCTCGATTCGTTATGTAATATTCGGGTAAAGCAGGCTGAGCATGGTGAAACTCTCCTGCCGGATACCGCTTATATAGCGCCGGGTGGAGAGCAGACCACAGTTAGTCATAGTGGTGGTCGCATGACGCTCAACATTGAGGCGGCAACCTCAGGGCAGACCTATAAGCCGAGTGTTGATCTCGCCTTTACATCGATAGCTACTATCTGTTCATCCGATGTGCTCGCAATGGTCTTAACAGGGATGGGTGCCGATGGGCGAGAAGGTGCGCGGCTGTTGAAACAGAAGGGCGCCACTATCTGGGCTCAGGATGAGGCGAGTTGTGTTATTTATGGTATGCCAATGGCGATTGTTGAGGCAAATCTTGCAGATGAAATATTATCGCTCGATGAAATTGCATCAATATTTGGAAAGGAAACATAAGCAATGGATATGATGACTATTGCTGGTGTTATTCTAGCTGGCATTTCGATAATTGGTGGAAACTACCTTGAGGGTGGTCATCTCTCTTCACTACTGTTGCCGGTTGCCTTCCTGATTGTCGGTGGTGGAACACTCGCCTGTCTTCTTGTACAGACGCCCCTTGATATCTTTATGAAGGCGCTCAAATTGACGCGCTGGATGATCTTTCCGCCAAAACTGGCGGCTGTTGAAGCGATCGAGAAGATTACTGACTGGAGTAATATCGCGCGAAAAGAGGGGTTGTTGGGGCTTGAAGCGCTGGCTGAAAATGAGTCCGATCTTTTTGCCAG
>DRLG01000169.1 GCA_011053135.1 Chromatiales bacterium | reverse complement strand
TGGTGGAAGGTGTTAGCAGCCCTGGGATGACTGGTGTTATGAAAAGAGTGTTTCAACTACTGTTATGCCTGTTTCTGGCAGTTAGCGGCCCACAGCAGCTAGCGCTGGCAGCGGAACCGGATGATGAGCCTGAGATCACGATCACACGTAGCCAGACAGAGATCATTGAGGAGTATCGTGCCAACGGCAGACTCTACATGATCAAAATTACGCCGAAGAAGGGTTTTGCCTACTATCTTGTCGATACGGATGGTGATGGCAGTCTTGATAGCCGCCACAATGAACTGGACGAAGGAATATTGATCCCGAGGTGGACGCTTTTTAGCTGGTAAAAGGGGTGAAATGTTTCACTGCTCATGTTCCATGAATCATGGGTTGTTACAAACAAATCATCTAACTGCTTGTCGTGGTTGAGAAATAGAAGTTTTCCACAGATTTTGTGGATAACTCTGTGGAAAGTATGGGGTCAAAGAGCTGAAATCGTTATAGCTCAAGGGTTAGCGTCAAATTGTTGTGTTTTTAGACGATAGCTATAATTACGATAAAACAATAACTTAGACGGCTACTGCTATTGCCCCCTGTAACTAAAAGTGTTTGAGTGGCAGGATGGCCGCAGGTTGTGCATAAGAATTTGTTTTTCAGAAAAAAGCAAGCTAATAAGCGGCATTTTTTGATTTGATTGTGGATAAGCGCGCTATTTGTGATGCCGTTAATGGCGATGCCTGTCGCGCTGCCGTTAAAGAGGTAGCACGAGTGGTGTCAATTGAGTGTTAACAGGTTCTGGCGGGGTCGTTCATAATTAAATGGCAATGAAATTATCTTTCGACTGGAAGGGGTTGCCGGCTCTTATCGCGAAGGGCGGTGGCGCTGCGCCGTTTATTGCCACGGTTAATGTCACGCTGGTGATTCTTTTGGCCTATCATGCGGCGCTCCTGAGCTGGCGTCTGGCGCCGGCTGTGGAAAGTGAGCCGCCCCCTGCTGCTCAGATAGTTGCCACCCCATCTCAGCGTGCGGCTAGCGCAGGTGGTGGCTGGAACATTGCGCGTTGGCACCTTTTCGGTGAAGAGCGCAAAAGCGCTGCGCCGGCACCCGTGGCGCAGCAGGAGATCCCGAAAACGACATTAAAGCTGACACTGCGAGGCGTGTTTGTTTCTGATTCAGGCGGAGGGGCAATTATTGCAGAGGCGAATGGCAAAGAGCGCTTTTACGCCGTTAACTCGCGCCTGTCGGGCGGCGTGGTGCTCAAAGAGGTGCACGCTACCCATGTTGTGTTGATGCGAAACAATCGACTTGAGACGCTCGAATTACCCAAGAGATCACTTGCCGCGGGCAAATCATCAACATCTGCGCGTCAGGCGTCATCACGCAGAAGTACGGGCAGGCCGCTTAATCTCCGCCAGTACCGTAAAGAGCTACTGCGTGAGCCACAGCGGCTCACCGACGCGATTAAGATGAGCCCTAAGAGTGAAAAAGGGCGTTTTATCGGTTATGAGGTGAGGCCGGGGCGTGACCGGGCGCTGTTTGATCGGGTGGGTCTGATAGCCGGCGATATTGTGACGGCGGTCAATGGGATACAGCTCGACACGCCAGCAAAGGGGTTAAATGTGCTGCGTAGCCTGCAAACCGCGAATAGTGTCAGGCTGGATATAAAAAGAAATGGCCGCTCACAGTCATTTGACGTTAGTATTGAATAAAAATAAGTTGTATTGCTATCAAATGGATAGCGGTTAATTATTAATAAAAGATGCCGCTAGTTTATATATAACATTGTTTTGTAGTGATTCTGCGCAAGATTGCGCTCCTGTAAGGGATAGAGAAGAAGTTTGCAACAGATAAAGTATTGTCAGACGGGATATCGTTCCATCCGAAACGGAGTGCTTGGCACGACGTTGTTAATTCTATCTGTCTGTTATTCAACGGTTTCAGCGGCCAGCAGCGTTACTCTGAATCTTAAAGAGGCCGATATTGGCGCGGTGATCAGTACCGTTTCTGAGGCAACTGGCAAAAACTTCATCGTTGATCCGCGCGTCAAGGGCAAGGTAACGGTCGTCTCATCTCACCCGATGGAAAGCGATGAGTTATATAGCGTCTTTCTCTCGATTTTAGAAGTACACGGATTTTCAGCGGTACCGAGTGGCGATGTGGTTAAGATCCTGCCTGATGCCAGCGCCAAGCAGAAGGCGATGCCGCTAGCCGATGATGGCTTTCCGGGGGCCGGAGACCAGGTCGTGACCCGCGTGATCGCACTGAAAAATGTCTCATCATCGCAGCTAGTGCCGATCCTTCGTCCATTGGTGCCGCAGCAGGGGCATCTGGCCGCCTATGTGCCGGCTAATATTTTGATCATCTCTGATCGCGCTGCCAATATCGCCCGCCTGATCAACATCATTAATCGTATCGATACCCCCAGTAATGATGAGATTGAGATCATTCGGCTTGAACACGCTTCAGCAGCCGAAGTGGTGCGTATCATGACCTCACTGGAGCAGAAGGGCAAAGGAAAAGGCGCTGCGGCGGCGGCAGGTGGTGCACCTATTTTACTGGCCGATGAGCGTACCAATAGCATTCTGGTGGGTGGGGGCAAGTCTGGGCGGTTGCGGATTAAGGCCACTATTTCGCACCTCGATACACCGCTGGAGAGCGGTGGTAACACCCGCGTCGTCTATCTTCGATATGCAAAGGCAGAAGATCTGGTCAAAGTGCTGACCGGGGTCAGTAAAAGTGTCGAGAAGCAGCGCAAGGGGGCGACTACTGCCAACAAGGCGACAATTGATATCCAGGCCGATGAGGCCACTAATGCACTGGTGATTACTGCCCCTCCAGACCATTTCCGTTCACTGGAGCAGGTCATCAAACAGCTGGATATTCGCCGCGCTCAGGTGCTGATTGAGACGGTCATTGCCGAGGTCTCCGAAGACCTTAGTGCTGAGCTGGGGGTCCAGTGGGTTTTTGATGGCACGCCAGCCGGTGATCGGCCTGTAGGGGTAGTCAATTTTGGCGCCGGTTCTGGCGGGAGCATTGCCGAGATCGGCGCCGCGGTTAAGGCGGGTCTACCACCTACCATAGGTAATGGTGTGACACTGGGACTGGGTAAATTTAACTCCGGGAGTCTCAATTTTGCGGCCGTATTGAGAGTGCTGAAGGGCGATGGCACGACTAACATTTTATCAACACCGACATTGGTGACGCTGGATAACGAAGAGGCCGAGATCGTGATTGGCCAGACGGTGCCCTTTGTCACGGGTGCGTTTACAGCCCCTGGCGGCTCATCAACACCGACCAATCCATTCCAGACCATTCAACGTGAGGATGTGGGTATTACGCTGAAGGTTACGCCGCAAATCAACGAAGGGAATGCAGTAAAACTGGAGATCGAGCAATCAGTCGATAGCCTTAGCTCCAGTGCAACCGGCGCAGTTGATCTGATTACCAACACGCGCTCAATCAAGACCAATGTGATTGTCGATGATGGACAGATGATCGTGCTTGGCGGCCTGATCAATGATGAGGTGCGTGAGTCGGTACAGAAAGTGCCGCTGCTGGGTGATATCCCGCTGCTGGGCTGGCTTTTCACCCATAAGAGTTCTAGCAAGGTTAAACAGAATTTAATGGTTTTTTTACACCCAACCATCATTCGAGATGCAGCATTAACGGCTCGCCTGACCCATGACAAATATAGTCACCAGCGTGCGAGGCAGTTAGAGGTAAGAGAGAAAGGATTATTGATGATGCCAGATGATAGCTCTCCGGTGATGTCAACGATGCAGGAGGCACTGGCCCTTCCGCCTGCATTTGAAATGACCGAAAGCGAGGGTGGCGACAGGGCAAATTCAGCAGTGCCGGATCGTGACAGTGCCACCACTAAGTGAACTTAAAGAGCCGTCTGCAGAGGTAGCATCAATAGATGCGGCGGAGGCGATGCCAGAGGTAGTGCTCAGCAGTGATGTTGAAATTGTCGCCGCGCAACGCCCGCCATTTGCTTTTGCAAAGCGTCACGGAGTGATGGTCAAAGAGATCGGCACTGAGCAGTCGCTATTGGTCTGTCGCGAAAATGTCACCGCACAGGCGCTGGCCGAGACGCGCCGCTTCCTGGGCATGCCGCTCAAGGTTGAAGCGCTGATCGAGGCAGAAGAGTTCGACACGCTGATTCAAAAGGCCTATGCCAGTGACGGCTCAAATGCGATGCAGTCGATGGGCGATTTCGGCGATGAGCTGGACCTCTCCACAATTGCACAGGCGATGCCGGAACCAGAAGATCTGCTGGAGACACAGGACGACGCACCGATCATCCGCCTGATCAATGCGCTACTAACCGAGGCGATTAAGGAGGGCGCCTCCGATATCCATATTGAACCTTATGAAAGCCGCATGGTGGTGCGTTTTCGTGTCGATGGCGTACTACGTGAAGTGCTGGAGCCGGCACGCGTCATCGCGCCGCTGCTGGTGTCACGAGTCAAGGTGATGGCCAAGCTCGATATCGCCGAAAAACGGCTGCCGCAGGATGGCCGTATCTCATTAAAAGTGGCGGGGCGCGCAGTTGACGTGCGCGTCTCAACGTTACCGTCTGGTCATGGTGAGCGGGTAGTGTTGCGACTGCTGGATAAACAGGCGGGACGACTAGACCTTGATCACATCGGCATGGAGCCTGGCGAACGGGAGATCATGGATGGAATTATCCAGAAGCCGCACGGGATTATTCTGGTGACCGGCCCGACAGGGTCCGGTAAAACCACCACGCTCTATGCGGTGCTGACGCGCCTCAACAACAAAGACCGCAACATCATGACGGTGGAAGACCCGATCGAATATTACCTCGATGGCGTTAGCCAGACGCAGGTGCAGTCAAAGGTTGAGATGTCCTTCTCACGCGGCCTGCGTGCGATCCTGCGACAGGACCCAGACGTCGTGATGGTGGGCGAGATTCGTGACCTGGAAACGGCAGAGATCGCCGTACAGGCCAGTCTGACCGGTCATCTCGTGCTCTCGACCCTGCATACCAATACCGCGATTGGATCGGTCACTCGGCTGCGAGACATGGGGGTAGAGCCGTTCCTGCTCGCTTCCAGTCTGATCGGGGTGCTGGCACAACGGCTGGTGCGCAAGCTCTGTCCTGACTGCAGGCATCCACATCTGGCTGGAAAAAAAGATTGCGAACGGCTTGGTGTTTCGCACCATTCGCCGCCAACGATTTACACCCCGGATGGCTGCAAAAAATGCAACTTCAACGGCTATAAAGGGCGTATGGGGATCTTTGAATTGATCGAAGTTGATGAGGAAATGCGCGCCATGATTCACGACGGTTCAGCCGAGCATCAGCTTGAACAGCATGCACGCACCCGAACACGCAGTATCTTTCAGGATGGGATTCGCCGCGTCCTCTCCGGTGAGACCTCGCTCGAAGAGGTGCTGCGCGTCACCTATGAAGCGTAACGGCTAGGCGATGGGTGCCTTCGAATATACCGCGCTTGATATTGGCGGACGCCAGCGCAAAGGGGTGCTGGAAGGGGACACCGCTCGCCAGGTGCGGCAGAAATTACGCGACCAGGGGATGGCACCGCTTGAGGTGGTCGAGGTGGTGCAGCGAGAGAAAGGGACGGCGGGGCGCGCTGGCATGTTCCAGCGCGGCATCAACGCCACCGATCTTGCGCTGATCACGCGCCAGCTGTCGACGCTGGTGAAATCGGGCCTGCCGATTGAAGAGGCGCTGCGGGCTGTCTCGCAGCAGTGTGAAAAACCGCGCCTTAAAAGCATGTTGGCCGGGGTGCGTTCGAAGGTGATGGAGGGGCATACGCTGGCGGCCGCACTGGGGGATTTTCCGCATGTTTTTACCGACCTTTACCGCGCCACCGTTGCAGCGGGAGAGCAGTCGGGCCACCTCGATGTGGTGCTTGATCGCCTTGCTGATTACACCGAAGGGCGGCAGGCGATGCGCCAGAAGATGATGCTGGCGCTGATCTATCCAGTCCTGGTTGTCGTGGTCTCGATTGCGGTCGTGACGCTGCTACTCGCCTATGTAGTGCCTGAAGTGGTGAAGGTGTTTGACGATATGGGGCAGGCGCTACCGACGTTGACGGTGGTGATGATCGCAGCCAGTGACTTTATCCGTGAATCGGGTCTGCTGCTGCTAGGTGTGATTGTCGTCTCATTCATCAGCATTAAGGCGCTGCTGCGTAAGCCGGGGCCAAAGCGCTGGTTTCATCACCTGCAACTGAAAATTCCACTGATCTCAAAACTGGTACGTGGCCTTAACGCCGCCCGTTTTGCGCGGACGCTCAGTATTCTGAGCCAGAGCGGAGTGCCGGTGCTGGAGGCGCTACGTATTGCCGGGCAGGTGGTCTCCAATATTCCGATGCGCAGCGCGGTCGAGGCGGCGGCGAAACATGTCAGTGAAGGTGCTAGTATGCATAAGGCACTCGAACAGAGTGGTTATTTCCCGCCGATGACCATCCATCTGATCGCAAGTGGTGAAAGCAGCGGCAGACTTGATGAGATGCTGGAGCGCGCGGCCGATAGCCAGGAGCAGGAGCTCGATACCGTGATGCAGACGGTGCTGGGGCTGTTCGGTCCTTTTATGATTCTGGTGATGGGCGGCATTGTATTGATGATCATTCTCGCGATCCTCCTGCCGATCTTTAATATGAACCAGCTGATCGCCTGATGAGAGCGTAACATCAAGTTAAATATAGACAGAGAGACAGGAAGAGCCAAATGAAAAGAACAACCCTTAATAGATGCAACAGTAGACGCCAGCGTTCGCGCGGTTTCACCCTGATAGAGGTGCTGGTGGTGGTGATCATCCTTGGCATCCTCGCATCGATTGTAGTGCCCAATATTATGGATAAACCGGGGCAGGCGAAAATCACCAAGGCCAAATCTGATGTGCGAGCGATTGAAAGTGCGTTGAACATGTATAAACTTGAAAATCATGACTATCCCAGTACCGATGAAGGGCTGGAAGCGCTGGTCGGTAAAGAGCTGCCGCGGCTGCCCAAAGATCCGTGGGATAACCCCTATTTCTATCTCTATCCAGGGCAAAATGGTGTGTTCGATATCTACTCACTAGGGCGTGACGGCGCGCAGGGCGGTGAAGGTGAAGATGCCGATATCGGCAACTGGAGTCTCGAGGGCGAGTAACCCCTGACACGCAGTCGCGATGAAGTTACCCGCATTCAGCTGCCGCCGCCACTCGGCGGGTTTTACTTTGATCGAACTGATGGTGGTGGCGTTGATCATCGGCATTACGTTGACATTCGTGGTGATCTCTTTTGACCGCGATGTCGATAATGAGGTTCAGATTGAGGCGCAACGCTTCGGCGCGCTGGTTACTCTGGCGGCGCAGGAGTCAGTGCTGCACGGCACTGAACATGCGCTGGAGTTTGGTTTCGATAGTTACAGATTCCTCGTCCTGACAGAGAATCAGTGGCAACAGCCGGCAGATGATGCGCTGTTACGCGAACGTAAACTGCCCAGAGGAATCTCACTGGAGCTCTACCTCGAAGGGGCCGAATTTGATTTTGAACAGCCCCCGGATGGGGTCTCATCGGAGGGTGAAGCGGAAGAGCAGCCACAGGGGCCACGCCTCTATCTCTTGTCGAGTGGCGAGATGAGCCCGTTTGAAGTGGTGTTTCGTCATGAAGATGGCGAGGAGCGTTTTGTGGTAAAGGGCGGCATCACGGGCAAGGTTGAGATTGAGCACGAATGATAAGCGGTCATCGAATAAGCGGTTCACAGGGTTTCACACTACTGGAGGTGATGGTTGCACTGGCCGTGGTCGCAATAGGACTCGGCGCGGTGATTAGCGAGGCGAGCCGCAATATTAGTAATGCATCACTGTTAGAAGAGAAGACACTGGCACATTGGGTCGCGACCAACAAAGTGGTCGAGATGCAGGTGAGCAGCGAGTGGCCGAGAGCCGGTGAGCGGAAGGGTGATGTAGAGATGGCCGGGCGTGACTGGTACTGGCGTACGATTGTGATCGACACCATGGATGAACGGGTCAAGCGGATCGATGTCGAAGTGCGCACAGCAGCCGATAGTGAAAGGCCAACCGCACGGGTGATCGCCTATCTTGGACAGCCATCATGACGGTTCATCGCACTGCCGGTTTTACATTGATTGAACTACTGGTTGCGATGGCGATCTTCGCAGTGGTTGCGGTGATGGCCTATAGCGGGCTGGACACCGTATTGCAGGCGCGTAAACAGGGCGACGAACATGCCGCGAGACTGGCAGCGCTCCAGACGGCATTTGCGATTATCGAGCGCGATATTGAGCAGGCGGTTAACCGTTCGATTCGTGATGGCTATGGGGATGTGAAGTCACCGCTGGTCGGGAGCCATGAGGCGCTGGAGTTTACTCGCAGCGGTCGGCGCAACCCGGGTGGTTTTAGTCGTAGCAATCTGCAGCGTATCGCCTATGGCGTAGAAGATGAGCAGCTAATGCGCTCCAGCTGGGGGGTATTAGATCGTGCACAGGATAGTGGTGCCGCCAGCGGACCGCTGTTTGACGGTGTGGAGGAGATTGAGTTCAGCTACCTCGACGACAAGTTGAAATGGCAGAGTGAATGGCCGGTGCGGAATCTGTCGCAAACTAAGAAGCTGAAGCCAGCGCTGCCCCTTGCTGTTGGGTTGACCATCGAAAGTGAGCAGTGGGGCGAGATTAAACGTCTGTTTCGGGTGGCGGGTATCGCACCTGTTGAGGTGAACGAACAGAGTCCAGGCAGTGCGGCGGGTGGTGGGCCATGAGGCGCAGGCAGACGCAGCGCGGAGCGGCACTGATCACCGCGATCCTGATCACAACAATTGCAGCGATTACGGCAGTGGCGATGGCGTCACGCCAGCACCTCGATATTCGACGTACCACTAACGTCATCGAGTCATCACAGGCCTATCTGTTTGCGCTGGGGGCTGAGGAGTGGGGGCGACAGATACTGATTCGTGACGGAAAAGAGAATCAGGTGGACCACCTTGAAGAGGACTGGGCGACGACACTGCCACCGATAGAGGTTGAGGGTGGACGGGTCGCGGGACAGATTGAAGATCTACAGGGGCGCTTTAATCTCAATAACCTGGTGAAAGAGCAGCAGCCGAGTTCGCTCGATCTGGACCGTTTTCGGCGTCTACTACGCCAGCTTGCCCTGAACGAAGAGCTGGCGCAGGCGGTGGTTGACTGGATCGATGGAAATGAAGATGTCACCATTCCGGGCGGCGCGGAAGACTTTGAGTATCTCGGACGCACCCCGCCATATCGCACCCCGAATGCGATGATGGCAAGCACCAGTGAACTGCTATTGATTAAAGGGGTCGATCGCAAGGTGTACGATGCGCTATTGCCGTATGTCACGGTGCTGCCGGAATATACCGATATCAATGTTAATACCGCCAGTGCCGAACTGTTAATGGCACTGGTTGATGGGTTGACGCAATCTGAGGCGGATCAGCTGATCGAAGAGCGGGGTGAAAATGGTTTTGAAAAGGTTAGTGACTTTATCAATAGTGCGGCGATTGCCGGGCGGCTGACCGACCAGAGTGGCCTCAGTGTGCAGACAAGATATTTTATAATAAATTCAGTGTCTGAGTTTGGGCGTGGCCGCACAAATCTGTATAGTTTGATGGTGAGAGACGACAAAGCAAAAGTGGAAGTGGTGATGCGCGCACAGGGTGTTTATTAATGCAGCCGACGTTTTATATCAGGCTGACGAATGAGAGTAGCACGAGCACGACGGTCTCTACCCTGCATGTGACGGAAGAGGGGGCACCCGCGCACTCGACAGAGACCCCGCTCAGTGATCTGGCAGCGGCGGCGAGTGGTTGCCGCATCATCGTCATCGTCCCCGCAACGGAACTGTTATTGATATCGACGACTGTACCGAGTCGAAATCGTCAGAAGATTCTCAGCGCGGTTCCCTACATCCTTGAAGAGCAGCTCGCAAGTGATGTTGAGCAGCTCCATTTTGTGATTGATACGCCCGATGCCGCCGGCCAGGTTGCGACACTGGTGGTCGAACACCAGAAGATGAAGTC
>DRLG01000168.1 GCA_011053135.1 Chromatiales bacterium | reverse complement strand
CTGCCTGACTAAACTGCTTAATTTGTTGTGGATCAGTAATACGGTTTTTAATAATATAACGGCTCAACATACCGCGCGCCTTCTTGGCATAAACACCCAACACCTTGTATTTTCCATTTTTATACTCTTTAAAATGGGGCGTAATCACCTCTCCCTGAAGCACTTTAGGCTTCACTGCTTTAAAGTATTCGGTGGAAGCAAGGTTGATCAAATATTGTGAACCTAACTGCTGAAGTTGTGCATTCAAACTCTGAGTAATACGATCTCCCCAAAATTCATACAATGTTCTACCACGATCGGTATCGATCTTACGCCCCATCTCCAGGCGGTAAGGCAAGATCAAATCAAGTGGTCGTAATTGCCCATAAAGGCCAGAGAGAATACGCAGGTGCTGCTGCGCGAAGGCGAGCGCTTCCTCATCTAAAGTGAAGGCATCGAGCCCCACATAAACATCCCCCTTGAACGCCAGCAGCGCCTGCCTGGCGCGCTTTGGGGTAAAGGGTTGCCGCCATTGTTTAAAGCGCTCAACATTAAGGGTGGCTATCTTTTCACTGACCGCCATCAATGACATCACCTCTTCTACAGAGTATTGAGATAGACGCTTCACCAGCAGTGCCGCATCATCAAGGTGATCGGGCTGCGTGTACAGTGTCGTGGTTACTGGCGTGTCGTAATCGAGGGTCTTGGCTGGGGAAATCACTAGCAACATCATCACTCACTCATCTGAAAAGAAGGGTGTGGTGATTATAACAGTGCGGAGAGCGCAGCAAGCGAATAGATATCAGCAGCGCCTGCCCGTAAGGGAGACAGCAGCGAGGAGCTGGCATAAAAAAGCCAGCGATTAAGCTGGCTTTTCTGGGTTACGCCATGTCAGGCGCTGGTTGCAGCGATACCTCACGCAGTTTCTTTTCAAGATAGAAACAGACAAAAGGTGTCACGCCCGCCATCATAATCAGAGCCGTGGTACTGTCCGGCAGTTTATAGCGCTGGGTCACCATTACGGCGCTGCCGACATAAAGCATAAAGAGCAGCCCATGCGCCCACCCCATTACCGTTACCGCCTCTGGCACTCCAAGGTAGTATTTGGCCGGCATGGCTGCAAAAAGAAGCAACAGAAATGAGATCCCCTCAACCATGCTGATAATTCTAAATGTTCTGAGTATATTTATATTAGGCATATTGATATTTCATCTTACTGGTTATCACTATCTGGCGCAGTTGCGTTGACTTCCCGATTCAACATTGCGCCCCCTCCCCCTCACCCTCCAGTGAAATGCCATCGTAAAGCCTCGCTCCACTAATATCAAATCGACTGCTCATATCTGCGATAACCCGCTGATTAAGTCAGGTTTAACCGTACTATTATTAAGCAGCCGCTGAAATACGAAGGCCCGCAAAGACGGGCCTTCGTCATCCCCGCTAATGTCCGGTCTGCTACGCGCCAGCCAGTACCCGCTCAGCGGCATTCACCGCTACGCCACGCTCATATTTTGCCCCCATGCGGCCCAGCACATCTTCCAGTGCTGCCAGGCAGAACAGAACATTACGTGTGTTACAGGCGTGTCCCATCAGGCCGATGCGCCACACTTTACCCGCCATCACACCGAGGCCGGCACCGATCTCCAGGCTGTAGTCGCGCAGCAGTGCGCCGCGTACGCCGGCATCGTCCACCCCATCTGGAATGGCGATCGCATTCAACTGCGGCAGACGATGAGCCTCATCGACCACAAAGCGAAGCCCCATCGACTCTAGCCCAGCGCGTAACGCCAGATGGTGTCGTTGATGACGCGCCCACGCATTTTCCAGCCCTTCGTCCTGCAAAATCACCAGCGATTCATGCAGCCCATAAAGTGCGTTGATCGGTGCAGTGTGATGGTAGGCTCGCTTGCCCTCACCGCCCCAGTACCCCATCACCAGGTTAAGATCGAGGAACCAGCTCTGTACTTTGCTCTGGCGGTTTCGGATCTTCTCCAAAGCCGCGTCACTAAAGCTGACCGGCGACAGACCCGGTGTACAGGAGAGACATTTCTGCGTACCGGAGTAGATCGCATCGATCTTCCATTCATCCACTTTGACGGGCGTACCGGCCAGTGAAGTCACCGCATCGACAATCGTCAGACAACCATATTTATGGGCGATTTCGACCAGCGTTCTGGCATCGGACTGCGCTCCAGTTGAAGTTTCTGCATGAACAAAGGCGACGAGCTTCGCATCAGGATTTTCCTTCAGCGCATCTTCCAGCTTCTGTGGATCAACCGCATCGCCCCACTTATCTTCCACCATCACTGCGATGCCGCCACAGCGCTCAACGTTCTCTTTCATCCGCCCACCAAAGACACCATTCTGGCAGATCACCACCTGATCACCCGGCTCGACCAGATTGACGAAGCAGCTCTCCATCCCCGCTGAGCCGGGTGCCGAGACCGGCATTGTTAACTCATTTTCAGTCTGAAAAGCGTATTTCAGAAGCCCCTTCACTTCATCCATCATGCCGACAAAGGCAGGATCAAGGTGACCAATTGTCGGGCGCGACATCGCCTCAAGGATGCGAGGGTTTACATCCGAGGGGCCTGGCCCCATCAAGGTGCGTTGCGGCGGGTGAAATGAGCTGACTGTCATAGTTCTTCCTTACGATGAATAAATTTAAAGGTAATCCCGAGGTAATCGGTCAGGTTTTATAACGCAAAGCGGTAGAAAGCACAAATCATGCACCTGATTCGGCCCCACTAACAGCGTACAGATCAGAGAGCGCCAGCCGCTCTCAGACTGACTCATCTTCGAGCAGGTTGTGCAAATATTGATAGAGCAGGCGCGCTGATTTTGGTGGTTTCTGTTGCGCCTGCTCTTTATTGGCATTGCGCGCCAGCTGACGCAGGTGCTGGCGCTCAGCCATCGGAAAGCGCGCTATCAGCATCTCCATCACCGCATGATCACCCGCAATCAACGCATCACGCCACTGTTCTGCCTCATGCAGTCGACGCACCTCATCGCGATGCGGCTGGTAGAGGTTCTCCAGCGCTTTTCGAATCTCAGCCTCATCATCAAACTCACTCATCAGCCTGGCAATACGGGTTAGCTGACGTTTGAGTGCCCGTCGGGTGAAGCGCTGTCCATCCCGAACGGCATCGAGCGTTGCAGCGCTCAGCGGGATCTTTGCCAGACGAGCAGCACTG
>DRLG01000167.1 GCA_011053135.1 Chromatiales bacterium | reverse complement strand
GATATGCGGTAGCGCCGCGACCTCGCTTGCGAGTGCGGCTAACTCCTCAAATGATATGCCGGATTTACTGGCTTCATCACTCACATTGAACTGCAGGCAGACGTTGAGATCCGCTCGTGACGCTGGCCGCTGAGCACTCAATCTTTTCGCAACTTTGAGGCTGCTAACGCTATGCACCCAGTCAAACTGTTCTGCAATTGGGCGTGTCTTATTGGACTGAATAGCGCCGATGAAATGCCAGGTGATGGCGTGCCCCTGAAGTGCCCCAATTTTATCCAGCGCCTCCTGTAGATAATTTTCACCGAAGTGATATTGCTGCTGTTCAACAGCCGCAAGAATGGCGCTCGCCGGCTGGGTCTTGCTGACCGCGAGTAGCTCGACGGAGCCTGGTGGGCGGCCGAACTGCTCTTCGGCAGTGGTGATGCGCTGTCGGGCTTGCTCAATATTCTGTTTGATGGCAGTGTCAGTAGGCATAAGTGTGGCCTATTTTAGTGGTTTATCGGGTTGAGTCCAGCGTGAATTCGAGCGCTTTATCATGGCCGGTGGCGCGTTGGCTGGCCGTTCAAGATGTATATGGAAATGCCGTTAAGTGACTGCAAGCGAAAGAGTTGTTCGCATTGCAAATCTTTTTCATCGCGGTGAATTGATCTCTCTGGAGGAGAATTGAATGGATATTGCTGAGCTACTCGCATTTGGCGTTAAAAGTAACGCATCGGATCTACATCTCTCTGCTGAACTGCCGCCGATGATTCGTGTCGATGGTGATATTCGCCGCATCAATGTGCCCGCGCTGGATAACAAGACGGTGCATAACATGGTGTATGACATCATGAACGATAAGCAGCGCAAGGATTTTGAGGAGTTTCTGGAGACCGATTTCTCATTCGAGATCCCAGGTCTGGCCCGTTTTCGTGTAAATGCCTTTAACCATAATCGTGGCGTGGGGGCGGTCTTTAGAACCATTCCGTCAACGATCCTGTCGCTTGAAGAGCTCGGTGCTCCGGCCGTGTTTGGTGATATCGCCGACACCCCTAGAGGCATTGTGCTGGTAACGGGGCCGACAGGTTCCGGTAAATCGACCACGCTTGCCGCGATGATGGACTACAAAAATAATACTGAATATGGCCATATCCTGACACTTGAAGACCCGATTGAATTTGTCCATCAAAGCAAAAAATGTCTGGTTAACCAGCGCGAAATCCATCGCGACTCCCTGGGGTTTGCAGAGGCGCTGCGTTCAGCGCTGCGCGAAGATCCAGACATTATTCTGGTGGGTGAGATGCGTGATCCAGAGACGATCGGACTGGCGCTCTCTGCAGCAGAGACAGGGCATCTAGTGTTTGGCACTCTGCATACCAGCTCGGCGGCCAAGACCATCGACCGTGTGATTGATGTCTTCCCGGCGGCTGAAAAAGAGATGATCCGTTCGATGCTGTCGGAATCACTGAAGGCGGTGATCTCACAGACACTGCTGAAAAAGATTGGTGGTGGCCGTATTGCGGCGCATGAAATTATGATTGGCACTCCTGCGATTCGCAATCTGATCCGCGAAAACAAGATTCCACAGATGTACTCTGCTATCCAGACAGGCCAGGCACTCGGCATGCAGACGCTCGACCAGAATCTTCAGGAATTAATTCAGAAAGGGTTGATCACCAAACAGGATGCGGCGATGAAGGCGGCCAACAAGGCTGACTTTACATAGCCGGGCGGCCGGTGTCAGCGCAGGCTGATTACCGGCCAGCCGTGGTCGTTGGCCTGTTTTTCTAGCGCCTCATCCGGGTCAACCGCAACGGGGTGGGTGACCAGCGTCAACAGTGGCAGGTCGTTATGGGAGTCGGAGTAGAACCAGCTATCTTCTAAATCGTGACCGCTCTCTTTTAACCACTGCATTAACCGTTCTACTTTTCCTTCACGAAAGCTGGGGATGCCGGCAACTTTGCCGGTGTACTGGCCGTTGCTCATCTCGGGTTCGGTTGCGATCAGGTGCGGGATGCCGAGGCGTTCAGCAATGGGGGCGGTGACAAAGCGGTTGGTGGCGGTGATGATCATTAGTGTTTCACCATTTTTACGATGTTTTTCGATTAATTTCTCAGCCGCTGTCAGCATAATCGGCGTGATCTTCTCTTTTAGAAAATGCTCGCGCCAGCTCTTTAACGTACTGATATCATGCGCCGCGAGCGGCGCGAGCTGGAAGGCGAGGAATTCGTTGATATCGAGTGTACCCGCGATATATTCATCATAAAAGCGCTGGTTTTCGCGTTGGTGCTCGGCTCCGACAATCCCCTTTTCGGTGAGGAATTGGCTCCAGAGATAGTCGCTATCTCCGCCAATCAGGGTGTTATCAAGATCAAAAATAACTAAACTCACACGCTATACCTCATTTAATAATGTGTCGGCCTGGCGGGGCTCTCCCGGATCTCTCTAAAGGTGAAGCAATTAGTGCATAATCAGGCGCTTATTTGCGCCTGATCCCCAGTTTATGTGACAATCGTCACAATTGTAGCAGTTATATGAGGCCTGACTAGTGATCGATCTTGACGGATATAGAGCTAATGTCGGCATTATCCTGAATAACCGGGATGGCAAGCTACTGTGGGCTCGCCGTATTGGTCAGGATGCGTGGCAGTTCCCGCAGGGAGGCATCCAGCCGAATGAATCCCCAGAAGAGGCGATGTACCGGGAGCTCCGAGAGGAGGTCGGCCTGGAGCCTGGCCACGTTACCGTTCTTGGCCGCACGAACGACTGGCTACGCTACCGTCTGCCCAGAGGGTTGATTCGCCACCAAAGCAAGCCGCTCTGCATTGGTCAGAAACAGATCTGGTTTATGCTTAGGCTGAAGGGTGATGAGAGTGATGTGAGGCTGGATATCTCTGACCATCCTGAATTTGACCTCTGGCGCTGGATCGATTACTGGGAGCCGCTGAACGAGATCGTCTCTTTTAAGCGCAATGTCTATGAGCATGCCCTGGCCGAACTGGAGCCGCTTTCCACTGCGCGAGGAGCGTGCTGATCTCTGGATGGGCGGCACTGCCCTCCTTTTATCCATCTAACCGCTTCCAGGGCGCATGATGCTGGTCACGCTGCGACGTATTGTTCAGGAAGTCAACGCAGCGCATGACCTTGAGCAGGCGTCCGCCATTATCGTTGCCCGGGTTAAACAGTCGATGTCGGCTGATGTCTGTTCCATCTACCTGTTTGATCAGGGGCTACAGCAGTATATTCTGATGGCCAGCGAAGGGCTTAATCCCGCTTCGGTTGGAGTGGTGCGCTTCAGTCCGGGCGAAGGGCTGGTCGGGCTGGTTGGCGAGACGGAAGAGCTGCTCAATCTTGACAATGCACCGGACCATCCGCGTTACCGCTTTATTGCCGAGACAGGCGAGCGCTCTTTTCATGGATTTCTCGGGGTACCGATTATTCATCACCGGCAGGTGATGGGGGTGCTCGTTGTCCGCCAGTGTCGTCGGCGCCGTTTTGATGAGAGTGAGGTCGCTTTCCTGCTGACCATAGCGGCGCAGCTAGCGGGGGCGATCGCCCATGCGGATGCGCGCGGCGAGATTAAGCCGTTTACTGAGCTCTCAGCCGGCGGTGATAACCGCCCGATTGTGGCGCTGCCGGGTGCGCCGGGTGTCGGGATCGGGCACGCTGTGGTGGTCTACCCACTGGCGAACCTTGATGCCGTACCACATCGCCAGAGCAACGATACCGCAACTGAAATCCTTGCACTTGAACAGGCACTTGAAGCGGAGCGTAATAATATACAGGCGCTAGAGGCCTCGATTCATCCAGCGCTAGGGGCCGAAAGCCGCGCGCTGTTTGAGGCCTACCTATTGATGCTCAATAGCGATACGCTGATCGAAAAGAGTATCGCACGCATTCGGCAGGGGTGCTGGGCTCCGGGAGCGTGGCGAGACACCATTAACGAGCAGGCCCAGCTGTTTGAATCGATGGATGACCCCTATCTGCGCGAGCGCGCGGATGATGTGCGAGACCTTGGGCGACGCATTCTGGCACAACTACAGAATGAGGTGCGCCGCCCGCCCGACTACCCAGCGCAGACCATTCTAGTGGGCGAGGAGATTTCTGCCACGATGCTGGCAGAGGTGCCACGTGAGCGACTGGTGGGGGTGGTGTCGGCGCGTGGCTCAAGCGCCTCTCATGTGGCGATCCTCGCCCACGCGATGGGGGTGCCGGCAGTGGTCGGAGCGGGCGAGCTGCCGGTGGGGCGTATTGATGGCTGCGAGCTGGTAGTCGATGGTTATCGCGGACGCATATTTGTTTCGCCTTCACAGACAGTGTGTGATGAGTATCGCCATCTCGCGCGTGAAGAAGAGGCACTTGTTGCGGGGCTGGAAGGGTTACGTGAACTGCCTGCCGAGACCCCGGACGGCCTCCATCTGCCGCTATATGCTAATACCGGTCTGCTCTCTGATCTGGCCCCGTCGATAGAGAGTGGCGCCGAAGGGGTGGGCCTTTACCGTACCGAATTTCCATTTATGATTCGTGAACGTTTCCCCGGTGAAGAGGAGCAGCGCACCATCTATCGAGAAGTGCTGAAAGGTTTTTTACCACGACCGGTGACGTTACGCACACTGGATGTGGGGGGCGATAAAGCGCTCCCCTATTTTCCGATTGAAGAAGAGAACCCCTTTTTAGGCTGGCGCGGGATTCGCATCACCCTCGATCACCCCGAGATTTTCCTGGTGCAGCTACGGGCGATGATGCGTGCCAGTATCGGTTTAAATAATCTACAGCTACTGCTACCGATGATTAGTAATGTTGCCGAGGTTGACCACGCTCTCCATCTTATCGGGCGCGCTCACCATGAATTACGCGATGCCGGGGAGCAGGTGATGATGCCGCAGGTCGGCATTATGGTAGAGGTGCCCTCTGTGATCTACCAGATGGAGACGTTAGCGTCGCGAGTCGATTTCTTTTCAGTGGGAACGAATGATTTAACTCAGTATCTGCTCGCAGTCGACCGTAACAACCCGCGAGTCGCCTCTCTCTATGATGGGCTTCACCCGGCGGTGATACGTGCATTGATGCAGATTGTTTCGGGCGCGCACCTTCTGGATAAGCCGGTGAGTGTCTGTGGTGAGATGGCGGGAGACCCGCTAGCGGCACTATTACTACTGGGCATGGGGGTGGATGGGCTGAGCATGAGCGCTGCGAGTATGCCGCGGGTAAAAGCGGTCATCCGCAACTTCACGGTGAGTGAGGCGCGCCAGGCGCTGGACCAGGCGTTGCAGTATGATGATGCCGCCGCGATTCGTGAACATCTTGAACAGCTACTGGAGCAGCAAGGGCTGGGTGGTCTGGT
>DRLG01000166.1 GCA_011053135.1 Chromatiales bacterium | reverse complement strand
TCGACACCACCGTTCAACGGGCAGTTAAACGGTTGCAGACCATCCCCGGCATCACGCTACTCAATCAGAGTGTTTTACTCAAAGGCGTCAATGATGAGAGTGAAACATTAATCACGCTCAGCGAAACGCTTTTTGCCAGCGGCATTCTCCCCTACTATCTCCATCTGCTCGACAAGGCCCAGGGGAGTGCACACTTCAATGTACCCGTGGAAAAGGCTGTTAAGCTACTGGCAGAGATACATGCTCAGCTGCCTGGCTATCTTGTTCCACGACTGGCACAGGAAATAGCTGGAGCCAGAGGAAAAACACTGATTACCGGGAAACAATAAAGAAAACCTGCCAGGACACGATACTATCATAGCAATAAAAAACAATCTCTCAGACACCATACACGGGGATCTCTAGTGAGCAGTAATAACCAGACAACAGAGACAGTTCAACTGCTTTTCATTGGCGCGACCGATGAGGTTGCCGCACAGTGTGAGCCAGTGATCAGCGGCATTGGCATCAGATACCACCATCAAATTACCACCACGCTAACATCATTAGAAATGGCATTTAGCAAACAGCGATGGGATATTATCCTTATCTTTCCCCCTTTAGAGACCGTCGATCTTTCTCAGATTATGGCGTCAATGGCGACACACAATATCGACGGCACGCTGCTGATGTGCTGCGAAGAACTTGCTGGCGATACGGCAATACGGGGCATGAAAGGAGGGGTGCATAATGCTGTCTCATTACAACATTGCGAGCATTTCCAGTTAACACTCAGACGTGAAATCGAACTGTTAAAAGATCGTCGTCTGCTACATAAACTACAGCGTGATCTCAATACAGCAGCAACACAGGGTGGAACAGCCAGCCAACATAAAAAAGATCTACTCACTGGCCTCTATACCCAGCACTTTTTTACTGCTGGCTCCCAGCAGGCGTTTAAGAAATCACCGCCAGATGATAACACCCAGCACAGCATCATCTTTATTACGCTTGATAAAATCAACATGATCCGTGAGCAGGTCGGTATCGCAGCCGCCGATATCATCATTGCCGAGATCGCCAGCTGCATCCGTCGCTACATTCCAGCCAGTTACCCCATCGCCCGTATTGATCACCATAGCTTTGCTCTACTGATCCAGAAAACAACATTGAAGAAAGTACAATCTGCTGCACAGGCGATCCGTAAAACAGTATCAGATTTTATAATCGATATTGCAGGCTCAGATATCTCTCGTGTCACCTGCAGTATCGGTTTTGCCCTCACCAACGATAAAACTGACACCGCTCAACTGATAATGAGACAGGCTCAGATGGCGTGCGAAGGAGCCAGTGCAGCCGGCGGCAACCAGTTCCGTCAGTTTGATCCCAGTAGTGATGAGCAGTATGGCCTTGCCAGGGAGCTGAAGGAAGAGCAGCAGTGGGAAGGACGCATCCGTGAAGCACTCAAAGAGAACCGTTTTAAACTGCTCTATCAACCGATCGTCAGCCTCAGGTCTAACACCGCCGAGAATTATGAGCTTCTGTTGCGTATGCTCGATGATAACCATGAAGAGATTCTACCTGGTGAATTCATGCCGATTGCGGCACAGGCAGGATTAATGCCTGCCATCGACCGCTGGGTGACACGCAACGCGTTGACCGAGCTGAGCGAACGCCGACGCAGTGGCAAAGATACCAGCTTCTTCATCAAACTCGACCACACTACCCTGAGTGACGGTGACTTTCACACCTGGCTTAGTGAGCGGTTACGTGCCAATAAGATGCCTGGAGATGCGCTGGTTTTTGAGATTAGCGAACGCTCAGATCTTAAATCCCCTGGTGAAGTTGCTCAGTTTATGCAGCAGCTAAAGGTGCTTCGCTGCCGCTGTGCGCTCGACCATTTTGGTGATAACGAGGCCTCCCTTGAGCGCCTGCGGCGGTTGCCCATCGATTTTATCAAGATCGATCGTGGTCTGATTCAACGTATCAAATCAGACCCCACTATTCAGACGAAAGTAAAACAACTGGTCACAACCGCGCATGACAGTTCACAGAAAGCTATCGCAGAATTTGTACAGGATGCCAGAACGCTCAGCAGACTATGGTCATGTGAGATGGACTACATTCAGGGTTATTTTCTACAAAGGCCGGACGGAACCATGGACTATGATTTTACCGAAGAGAACTAGGGGACACTTTAGCGATTCTGGTAACGATTCAGATCAAACAGTCCAGACATAACCGGTCTGTTCCGTGCATATTCATCCTGAAACCAGTCAGCCAGTTCCCAGAAATTCGGGTTGGTTCGTCTGACACCATATTTATCAACAAACCGCTTATAGTCTTCATGGTTACGGATGGTGGCACAGTGTCTGGCGAACGCCTCAACCTCAGATAACGCCACGGAAAAGAAGAAATTGGGATAGGCGCCCTCTAACCACTTCACTACAGTCATTGAATCCTTATCTATATCGGCACGATCTCGTTCGCGTTCATCGGCGAGAAATGAGGTCACATTCTTGTAGGCCTTGTTGCGAATCAATGTATAGGCAAAATCATCCTCTGGCTGACCCGTGGTAACTCGAACAAAGGCGACATCAGGAAAGGGGTAGAGTTTTTCACCTTGCAGCTGCGCAATCTTTTCCATCGCCCGATCCGCTTTCTGCTCGATACTCTTCACGGCCACCTTTTCACAGTTGATATTACCGCAGTGGTTCATCGCCTCTGCACGTTGTGTCAGATGCGAAAGCCTCTGCCTGATCTGCTGATAGAGTTCCCGCTGCGGGTCGTCTGTCTGGTAACCGATCACCGCATCAGTACTCAGCCACTCCTGCGGCGCAGCAAAAAGCTTTTCAATACTACTCCTCTGCCCGGTATACCAGCTATCACGAATCGCCTTTCGCTGTGCGGCCGGGAGAAAAGCCAGGAAATAATCTTCACCTTCCATCCGCATGAAATCCATGTAGATCCTTGTACCCAGGCGGTGCCCCATATTGCCGTAGACATTAAACCCGGCCACCAGTAGATAATGGATACGTTCAAATAGTGGATAGTCAATCACCCAGGCCGTCTCAGGCTCGTTACCAACCAGCCCGTATGCCACAGAGCCGCTATCAAAATGACGAAAAACCGTTAGCGCCGCACTCGGATTACTGCCATCACCATCCCAGATAAATTTGCTCGCCTCCTTAAGGTCGCGGGTGCCAATCGTCTTGAACCAGGCCTGCTTTCTCTCCATATAGCGCCGCTGCCCTTTCCAGTACTCCGTCCAGAGGCGGATCAGATCCAGGTTACTACCACCATCAGCAGGTACTTGCAGCTCATCAGCCATCGCTGTAATGAAGAGAGCGTCGTTGGTAATTATTGGCTGGCCAGGGTCAAAAAACAGTACCCAGAACTGATCTTCAATCACATCCAGTGCGATCTGCCCTCGACAGACCGGTCCTTTGATAAACCCTTCGATAAAAAAGTGCGCGTCATCCAGCAGAAATCGGTAGCGTGATTCTGCCGGAATGGCTGCAAAAACCTTAAACGGATTGGAGGCGATCGCTGTTGCATAGGAGGGCAGTTTATCTACCTCGTAGTCATCCATCAGAAAGAGTTCACGATACCGCTGCATGCGCTCATCAGAAAACTCATAGACGATATGGCTCTTCGCTACGATAGCAGGGTGATACCTCAGCAGGCGGTAGAAAAATGGAGCCTCCCCCGGGTCATCGTAGGGGAGCAAGGTGGGGATCTCGTCAACCGTCTCACCCGCTGGTGTGGTAGAGCGCACCAGGCGATAAAATTCGCGCGCAGGTGATCCGGCAAAATGGATACGAGCATGAAAGAGGTGCTCATAAAGATAACGGCTCACCAGCTGTTGCTTCCTGGAGGGGTGGTTCAGAAAATCTTCCCACCGACTGATTTGTGGCAACACGGTGGACGAAGCGGTAGCGGGCGGCGGTGCGGGGGAACCCTGCCCCAACCAGGAGACCAATGTTTTGTATTCATGCTGCGATAGATCGGGCATCGCATAGGGCATTCCCCACAGCGGGTGCTCCTCTGCATAATCATCAACCGTCTCCAGCGTTGGGCAGTGCTCCTCTCGATCAAGCCCCAGGGTGAAACTTTCCGGCAGCTGGCCATGTTCGGGTTGTGGGTGCTGCCGCTTTAGCCGCAACAGATGGTAGAGCACAGAGTTGTCCAGGTTCTTTTCTACCGTCTGCTCGCCCTCATTAATGACAGCGGTGAACCCCCTGGCACGCCACTCCTCTGTCGTCCTGGCATCAATAAACAGGCGTGTCGGCTCCATTGTAGAGATACGTTTCGGTTCGTAAATACGCTCATCACTAGCGCCACGCCTCACCCCCTCAATCGAAGAGAGTTTGAGCTGGCAGGGTGCATCATAACAGCCATGACAAACCACACAACGCCGTTCTAAAACAGGCCTGACCTGCTCATACGACACAGGCTCAT
>DRLG01000165.1 GCA_011053135.1 Chromatiales bacterium | reverse complement strand
CTATCTGGCTGACTGGGCAGACCGCTTCCCGATCGTCTCGATTGAAGATGGCATGGCCGAGGATGACTGGGATGGCTGGGATCTGCTGACTAAAAAGATCGGAGAGCGGGTGCAGCTGGTTGGAGACGACCTGTTTGTAACCAACACGGAGATTCTTAAAGAGGGGATCGATAAACATATCGCTAACTCAATCCTGATCAAGGTTAACCAGATCGGCACCCTGACGGAATCGGTCGCCGCGATCAACATGGCTAACGATGCAGGCTTCACCGCGGTTGTCTCACACCGCTCTGGTGAGACCGAAGATGCCTTTATTGCTGATCTTGCCGTTGCTACCGGTGCCGGCCAGATCAAAACCGGCTCTATGTCTCGCTCAGACCGCATCGCCAAATACAATCAGCTCCTCCGTATTGAAGAGGCGCTGGGTGACAGGGCGATCTACCCAGGACGTGACGCGTTCGCAATCACTATCCCTTAAGAGTAAGAGAGATTTGAACATCGTCTGGCGAGGTTGATCGATGGTGACGGCAATGAGTTTACCAGGCTACTCTGATAGACTTGTGTCACCCATGAAGATCATCCTCGCCATTCTTTTTGTGCTGCTGGTGCTGCTGCAAATTAAACTGTGGAGTGGTGATGGTGGTATCGTCGATACGGTGCAGCTGCAACGGGCGGTTGATCAGCAGCGGCTGGAAAACAGCGCGCTTACGGAGCGCAACAGGGCGCTTGAGGCTGAAGTCGAAGATCTTAAAAAAGGGATCGATGCGATTGAAGAGCGTGCCCGCAGTGAACTCGGTCTGATCAAACAGGACGAAACCTTCTTCCAGACAGTCGATGAGTGATAAAGCAGATTACTGGGGCGTGATCCCAGCCTCCGGTGTTGGTAAGCGCATGGGCAGTGAGCTGCCCAAACAGTACCTCTCGCTGCATAATCGAACACTCCTCCAGCACACGATTGAACGGCTGCTATCGCATCCGAAAATCAGCGGTGTAGTGGTCGCTGTTGCTGCGCATGATGACCGTTGGCGAGCCATCGAAAAAGATTATGATGGTCAGGTAATGTGGGTGACCGGCGGCGCTGAACGTTACCACTCGGTGCTTAACGCCCTGCAGGCGCTAACAGCGTTTGCCTCCAGTGAGGAGTGGGTGCTGGTACATGACGCGGCACGCCCCTGCCTGCGCGCGGATGATATCGATCGCCTCATCGAAGAGGCGAGTGGTGGCGTCGGTGGCATCCTCGCTGCACCGGTGAGTGACACCGTGAAGCGTGCAGATAAAAATGGCGCAATCATCGATACTGTTAACCGTGAAGGGCTATGGAGGGCGTTAACACCACAGATGTTTCGCATCGGGCTGCTGATCGATGCGATCAACCATGCGATCTCGAAGGGGGTTCCCATTACCGACGAGGCGAGTGCGGTTGAATCGCTTGGCCATGCGCCGAAGGTGGTGGCGGGACACCCCGACAATATCAAGGTTACCATCCCGCA
The DNA here is from genome assembly GCA_011053135.1 of Chromatiales bacterium. Lineage (GTDB taxonomy): Bacteria > Pseudomonadota > Gammaproteobacteria > SZUA-140 > SZUA-140 > SZUA-76. The sequence goes on along the minus strand of DRLG01000165.1, from coordinate 9,961 downwards.
GGATCTGGAGCTGGCGCAGCTTTACCTGCAGCAGCAACTATCTGCAAAAATGAAATAGAGGGATAGCTCATGAGAATTGGCCACGGTTTTGATGCTCACCGCTTTACGCCGGAAAAAGATGCTGTGATTATCGGCGGCGTCTCGATCCCGTTTGAGCAGGGGCTGGAGGCACACTCCGATGGCGATGTGCTGGTCCATGCCCTGTGTGATGCGTTACTCGGTGCGGCAGCACTGGGGGATATCGGTCAACATTTCCCTGATACCGATCCAGACAACAGCGGTATCGATAGCCGTATTATTCTGCGCCATGTCGTGGGGCTGCTAAGTGAGAAAGGCTACACACTCTCCAATGCGGATGTGACAATCATCGCGCAGGGGCCGAAGATGGCGAAGCATATCCCGCTGATGCGGGAGCTGCTGGCGAAGGATCTCCAGCTCACGATTGAGCGAATCAATATCAAGGCGACCACTACCGAAAAGATGGGCTATACCGGTCGAGGTGAAGGGATCGCAACGCACGCCGTCGTGTTGCTCAATGAAAAGTCGGCAGAGTGACTGAGCGCTCCTTTTTGCCTGACGCTACCGCCCCGCAGAGAGAATCATTCCCGCTCGACTGGCCGCGTGCTTATGGTGAACCTGCTTTAAGTGGCGTCATCCGCACCACTCCGGAAGACTTTCGGGTCGATGAGATCCTGGGTTTTGAGCCAGATGGTGACGGTACCCACGCCTTTCTAAAGATTCGAAAAAAGAACATTAACACGGAGCGGGTTGCTAAACAGTTAGCGCACTTTACGGGTGTGCGCCAGGTCGATATCGGTTATGCCGGCCTGAAAGATCGTCGTGCCGTGACCACGCAGTGGTTTAGTGTCGATCTGGCTGGGCGGGAGGAACCCGACTGGCACTCACTTGCCGAGGATGGTGTTGAGTTTATTAAGGTCACACGTCACCGCCGTAAACTGAAACGCGGCGCCTTGCAGGGAAACCGTTTTACACTGGTGGTGCGCGATATTCAGGGTGAGCCCTGTTTATTTGAAGAACGTATTGCAGAAGTTTCAGCAAATGGTGTTCCTAACTATTTTGGAGAGCAGCGCTTTGGGTTCGCTAATCTTGAAAAAGCGACGGCGATGTTTACAGGGCAGTTAAAAAGGGTGCGCCGTCCAGAGAAGAGCATCTACCTCTCTGCGGCTCGTTCATGGCTCTTTAATAAGATTCTAGCAGCGCGTGTTGCGACAGGTTCATGGAACAGGGCGATAGCGGGTGATGTGATGATGCTGGCCGGTTCACACAGCATCTTTTCAATTGATGTTGTCGATAGTGAAATCGAACAGCGCATTCAGAAACTGGATATTCATCCGACAGGTGCAATGTGGGGCGGCGGTGAGCTTGCTTCAACACGTGATGCTGAACTGTTAGAGGTGGCTGCGGTTAAAGATGACATGGTTTTCTCTGCTGGTCTGAAACGTGCCGGTTTAAAGCAGCAGCGCCGTGCACTGCGTTTGATACCAGAGACATTGCAGTTTAATCGAATCGCATCAAACACAATTGAGTTACAGTTCTCTCTACCCGCCGGGAGTTATGCGACAGTAGTTTTAAGAGAGCTACTGAATTATCGCCAGCTTGGCTAGTTAAGGGGTTTCTCAAAAAGGCTGCCTCACTCAATTATGGCAGCTCAACGGTCTCATCCGATTGTGAAAACATCCAGATCAGCGCAAAGCCTAATGCGCGATAGCGCTTTGTTGTGACCAGTGGGCTCTCTTCGAAGACGGCGTTGTTGAGGGTGTCAAAGCGGGCGAAGAGACCAAGGCGTAGCTTGTCGGTCAGCTGTTTTCTGACCGATAATGTGCTGCGCGAACCGCTGTAGCCGCTAGTTGCTCGGTATTCACCGCGGTTTTCTGTGACATAGGTGGATGTTACCTCATAAAAATAGTTGTGGTAGTCGCTGTTTGCGTAGAGTGGGCCGACGGAGAGGCTCGCTTTCCAGTCGTTATATTTTGCGCTTCTGATGGTGTACTCCAGGTGGGGAGAAAAGCTCCAGCCTCGCTGTTTGAAGATCCCATTGCGGCCGACTGAGTGGGCCGAGCGAAGCGGTAGCTTGAGCCAGAACGACTGGCGTTGGTGGGTGTGGTGCCACAGGTTTAGTTCGAGCGAAGGGCCTAGTTCGACTGTTGGATCCAGATCAGGCATGCCCGCACGTGGACTGTCGCCATCGCTAGAGACCGGGATACCCGCTGCCATACTCAGGTCCAGCTTAATGCGCTGAGATTGAAACAGGTGTCCCTGTATCCCGCTGCGATCAATATTTAACCGCTCACTTCGATAAGTGATATAAGGAAAAGGGGTCGCATAATTACGATAAATATCTGAGCCTCGATAGTAGGGCAGGTTTAATCCGCCAACGCCAATGCCCAGTTCCCAGCGCGGTAACGGTTGTCCAGAGGCTGCTGGCAATGTGGTGATAATCAGTAGAATAGTAGTAGCAATGTTTCTGAGATTCACGGCGGTATACAGTTTGGCTGATCTGGTTGTGTTAGGTAAGATGGCAGTGTATTACGTATCCGTAGTGCAATTGTACCATGGGAATGAGCAATAGAAGTCTAAGCCTGAAAGGAGTGGCATGAAAATGAGTGACTGCCTGTTTTGCAAAATGGTGAGTGGCGAGATAGTGCCTGATAAGGTGTATGAAGATGATAATGTACTGGCCTTTCGTGATTTAAACCCGCAGGCGCCACTGCATCTGCTCGTGATTCCAAAGGTACATATTGCAACGCTTAATGACCTTGATGAAGAAACTGCACCATTGATCACTCAGATCTATCTGGCAGCCAGGCAGATCGCTAAACAGGAAGGGGTAGCGGATAAGGGTTACCGCACGGTGATGAACTGTAATAGCGAAGGCGGGCAATCCGTGTACCATATTCACCTCCATCTGCTTGCCGGGCGTAATATGCAGTGGCCGCCGGGCTGATACTGGAGTGATGATAGGTGGACCTGTTACAGGAAGAGCAGCTGGCTCATTTAGTCTTTGGTAACCGCTGGGGTACGTTGGCCACAGCAGTGGATAACCAGCCGCTTGCTTCAAATATCGCATATGTTGCCGATCTCTCCAGCTGTTTTCTATTTCACCTGAGTCAGCTTGCGCGGCATACAAAAAACTTGCTGGAGAATCCGCAGGCATCGCTTGCTGTGAGTGAGGTAGATGACGGAGTGTATGATCCTCAAACACTGGCACGGGTCAACCTGCAAGGTCGTGTGGCAGCGGTGGCGTGTGATGATCAATACTATCAACAGGCGAAAGCGCGCTATCTTGAGGTGCTGCCCGGCGCTCAGCAACGGTTCAGTTTTTCCGATTTTATGCTGTTCAGGTTTACTCTGGAGCAGGTGCGCTTTGTTGCTGGTTTTGGAAAGTCGTTTACCTTATCACCTGAAACATTATGGCAACTGCGTGATGATTATGGTTGCAGGGCTTAGGCGAGTAGCTGTTTGGGTCTGCCAATATAGTGTCCCTGAGCATAGTCGATGCCCAGCTTTTTGAGAAGCGCCATGGTATCTTCATCCAGCACATATTCCGCAATGGTAAATTTTCCAACAGTTTTGGCAATCTGAATCATGGACTGGACCATCGCCTGGTCTGTTTTATCGTTGGTGATGTTTTCAATGAAGTTTCCATCGATCTTGATGTAGTGAATAGGCAGGTGCTTTAGGTAGTTAAATGAACTGAAGCCAGAGCCAAAGTCATCCAGCGCAAATTCACAGCCGAGCGCGATCAGTTTCTTGATAAGCAGATTGGCCTCTGCGATATGGTGTACTGCGACCTGTTCGGTTACCTCAAAGATCAGCGCGTCGGGTGGGATATTAAAGCGTTCGATATTCTCCTGTACGATCTTGACCAGGTTGACCTCTTCAAAGACATGTCCTGAAAGGTTAATCGCAAACTTGATGGTGGGCTTTGACTGGCGCTGGATAGATAGCGCCTTGAGAGCGTGTTCGATCACCCAGTGGTCGATATCGACCATCAGGCCAAAGCGCTGTGCAGCCGGCAGGAATGCTGAAGGTGGGATCAGCTTATCACCGTCTCCTGGCATGCGAAGCAGCACTTCATAGATATCTGAGTTACCGGTGTGTACATTAATGATCGGCTGATATTCGAGTATAAACTGATCGCTCTTAAGCGCCGCCTCAATGCGACGCGACCAGCCGATATCCTCCTCCATCTTACCCGTCTCATTTTTAAGTTTTTCGTAGAAGTAGAAACGGTTACGTCCCGCTCTTTTGGCCTCATGACAGGCGAGATCTGCCTGAGAAAGAAACTCATCGGGAGTGTAGAGATCAGAGTCGATCATCGTGATGCCGATACTACAGCTGACCTGGAAGTTCTGATTGCTATCGATAAAGATTAACTGTTCACTCATGGTGGTGATGAGCTTGTTAGCCAGCTGAATCACTTTCTCCTGGCTGGTGCTTTCAATTAGAATAGTGAACTCATCACCACCGAAGCGGCACAAGGTATCGCACTCCCTGAGCCGATGTCTGAGCCAGCGTGCAGCCTGCACCAGCATACGATCACCGGCCTCATGGCCGAGGGTATCATTAACATATTTGAAGTGGTCAAGATCAATAAAGAGCAGCGCACTGGTGCTGTTGGTTGCGGCAATCTGCTCCAGTTTTTCAGTGAAATAGTTACGGTTATAGAGTCCGGTTAGTGAATCATGGTTGGCAAGACGCAGCAGTGTTGCATCCCGCTCACGCAGAGCAGTGATGGTGGTGTTGAGCGCGCTGCTGATGTTGTTAATTTCACGGTGCCTGGAGGGCTGAACATAGATATCAGTATTACCTTCGGCCAGGCTTTTAAGTGGCTTACTGAGCTGTTCAAGTGGCTTGACGGCACGCATAATGGTGTTTTTACTGATGAGCAGGATGACAAGAAAGATCAGCAGAATCACAAAACTGCCAATAACAAGATTATTGACGAGCTGTTTTTCATAAGGGGAGAAATCGAGGCCGATTTCCACATAGCCGGCAAGGGTGATCTCATCAGCTCTCTCATCGGCGAGATTAAAGTCTAGCAGGCCGTCATCGGGAATAGACTCCACCCAGATAGGCGTATAGGTTTTGATATAGGGTGAACCATCACGCGCCTGCTCGATGATCTGCGGTTTTTGCGAAACGGTAATATTATTCAGCAGCGCCAGCTCTGTTGAGTCGAGGCTTAAATGGAGAGTTGTGCTGTTGAGATTTGGGCGGCCTTCGCTAAAAATCAGTGCTCCATCACGGCTGTAGTAATTAACATACGCAATTTCAGGGAACTTTTCGATATAGTCTTCAATGTGAATAAAACGATCTGGTTCTGATCTGCCGTCATAGAGCGGCGTGCCCAGTTCATTAAGCTCCTGGGTCCAGCGAGATGCCCATTTTTCAAGGTTATTATCGATAATCCAGCTGCTCATCAGCCACAGGCAGGAGGCTGCTGCGAGGTAGACTATGACTGCGTAAACGATATGAATAAGCAGTATATCGCCGACCAGACTGCGTTGTTTGTTGTTGGTTTTCATCTTGTCAGCTACTGTTCATCGTGAGGAGCCACAGCCACGCGGTATGAAGGGTGGTAAATGTTTACCGGGTTTCGATAAGCAGAATATATCTACTACTGCGCCAGTGTAGCGTTAACCCGGGGCGAGGGCCACCTTTCGAGCCTGATTGTCTGGTTATCCTCAGGGATCGAAAGGTTGAACTGCTTTATGGTCTGTGTGTTGACGAATATATGGGCCTGTTCCAGTGGAGCCACATCCGGCTCAGGGATGGTGTTGTCGCTGTTGATCGTGAGCAGGCGAGCAACAACCCTGGCGGCGACATCATCACCCACCTGTGAGGCCGAGATTGCGGCGCCCGCCGGGAGCAATAAACCGTTGATCGTAAAAAGTGGCGTGCGATGTTTTACACTGTAGCGCATCATGCTGCGCAGAGTGCGTTTACTAAGAATTCGGTTATCTGGCAGTAACCAGAAGGCGTCGATCTGAGGTGTTAAATGTCGAAACTCACTCCACATCTCCTTGTCACTATTCACGGTGCGGCTGAGCAGCGTGATCTCATATGTCGCTGCAATTTGCGTGGCGTTATCGATGAAGGGCTGTTTACCGCTGCCGGTGATCAACCCAACCCTGCTTAATGCTGGAAGAACCGCTTTCCACGCCTGGAACTGCTGGTCGATAGCGGGTACCAGGCTGACCCCTTTCATCTTTTCGTTGATCAATTCATGGTCCTGATAGTTATAGACCTGGCAAAAGATAACCGCTCTCTCCCTGAGCAGGGTGGCGGACTTTGCAGCCTGTAGCCCAATGGCGACAACCTGCCTGTGTTGTGACTGTGTGATTTTATCGATAATTTCAGCCGCAGGCTGCTGGTAGAGATAAAATGATTCGGCACGCCCCTTCTTCTCGCGGATCAGTTGCTCAATCTTATGCTGGATAATGTGGTGATTTTCGATATCACGGCTGACGATGATGGCTACGTCGAGCGGACTGGCTGTTTTAACCACTGGAGGCGGTGGTGGCGGAGGAGGGGGTGAAAGCGGCAAAGCGATGGGCGTAGCTGCTTCAGAGACGATCTCGGGAGTCGCTGGCGATGGGTCAAATGATTTCCCTGGAAGCGAGCAGCCGCCCAGTGTGACCACCATCAGTAGCAGCAGCGTTCGAACGAGCGTTATGCTGTGACTGTTTCTGGCGTTATGTTGATATTTAGACACGTTGTTATCTGATTGCGGCTGCTGTTAAATTCTACTGTGGTGTGACCCGCGGCGCTCTGATCGCCGTATTAATCGGGCTATTTTAACTGAAAAAACAGCGTAAAGGCTCTTTGCTGTGGTGATCGATGGGTCCATATTAAGGGCGCTTTCTAACCGTCCTGTTGTGGCTGCGGATCTTTCAGCGTAAGGCAGCGGGTGTCGGCGGTGGCGTCGCGATCAGGCAGTGTCGAGCGGAGCTGTTTAAGGCACTTTTCAGCGGTAGCGCGGTAGGCGGTAAGTTTTCCTCCATAAATGGTGAGCAGTCGTGGTGCCTGTTCTCGGTCTGGCAGTAACACCGTTTCACGAGGGCGGCTAAAGGGGCTCTCATTTTCGTTACTATCGGCTGCGCGGGGCAGCACACGCAGCCCGGCAAATGCGCTGAAAATTGGGTTTCTCTGCAGGTTTCGGTAGGCGGGAAAATAGCTGGCAATGGTCTGCAGCAGGTAGCGCGCCTCCTCCTCTGTCGGTGCAACAGTGCCAGGGTCCGCGTCGGGACCGAAGCGTCTCTCAGTGGTGCCGACGAGTATTTTTCCCTGCCACGGCATGGCGAATACCGCGCGCCGGTCACTGGGGGCTTCCATGTAGTAGATCCCTTTTGTGAGTCTGCCCTCAATCACGATATGGGTCCCCTGTACCAGGTCGACTGTCTGTGGCGTTTGCTGCGGTGAGATCTTTGCCAGCACCTGATTGACCCATGGGCCGGCGGCGTTAACGACAGCGCGCGCTTCACAGGCGATGGTCTGCCCATTTTTCTGATACTGAATGACGGCGCCGTCGTTATGCAGCTGGCCGTCAGTAAACTGTGCCCCTGTTTCAAGCAGCGCGCCGAGTGATTCGGCAGAGTGCATCACGGCGCGTGTGAGGGCGGCATCATCTGTCTGCGCATCATAGTAGCGAAAAACCGCCTCCAGCCCGATGGTGTCAAGGCCGTCAAGTGTGTGCCACTTCTCTCTGCCTAAAGAGCGAAACAGGCTGGCGCGATGAAACCCACCCATGACTGCGTAGAGTGTGAGGCCGGTACGAATCAGCCATGGACGGCGGCGGGTATCTTTATAGATGGGAATATAAAACGGCTGTAGCTTGACCAGCGAGGGGGCATTTTTTAATAGCAGTGCACGTTCACGCAGACACTCGCGCACCAGAGAAAACTGCATCCCTTCAAGATAGCGTAGGCCGCCGTGGATCAGTTTACTGGAGCGACTGGAAGTGCCGCTGGCGAGCCCCTCCTGCTCAAGAACCAGCACTGAATGACCCGCTGCTGCCGCTGCCTGAGCGACACCGACACCGTGAATGCCTGCACCGATGACGACCACATCATAGTATCGATTACCCATCGTTACTCTCCACCACATGTACGCTGGTTGAGTATCGGGTGAGATAGCATCGCTTCAATCTCCATGGTCTCAATCATCTCAATCCCCTTTGCTGCCAGCGTCAGGGCCAGTTGCGGATCGGTCACCTCATAGAGCACCCACTGCCACGGACCGCGCCAGATCTCATCTCGCTTCTCAGGCAGGCGAAGATGGTTGGTAAAGAGGTAGTCTGGCGCGAGTTCTCTCGCTATCTGATGTGACGCCTCATCCCAGCTGGCGGCGACCCAGCCGATCTTCTCAGCGCCGAGTGCGCGAGCCGTTTTCAGTGCGGCAGCTTCATATGAGATGGGAATGCACTGCGAGCCGAGCGCGGTTAACTGTTCCATGATGCGCTGCACGACAAACTTACTGCCGAAGCGCCTGGTGCTCTCCTCTTTTATCTCAATAAAGGCGTGGCGATGAGGCCAGCTGCGCAGTAGTGTTAGCAGCTCTGCAAGGGTGGGGATGGCTGTCTCTGAGAAGCGGTTGCCAAAACGCACTTTTTCACTTGCGGGATAATGGGTCAGCTGCTCTGCATGAAGTTGGGTGATATATTGTGAGTGGCCAGTGATGCGCTGCATATCATCGTCATGAAAGAGCACTGGAACGCCGTCGGCAGTGAGTTGAATATCGACCTCAACATAGCAGCTGCCAGCTTTTAGTGCCGACTCAATCGCCGGCAGCGTGTTCTCTGGATAGTGCGCAGCATGGCCGCGGTGGGCGATAAGTTCAGGTATCTTCATCGGTTAAACTGTTATCTGACATAGAGAGCTAATCTAGCATGAGTTGTGGCGATATGCGCTATATTGAGGTGGCATTGCCTATGTTTTTATGGCCTCTTCCATCGCTATTTTCCAGCGCTGGTAGCGTTTAATGAGTGCTGGATTACGGTCTGGTGTGATCGGCGGCATGGTGTCGCTACGCCAGCGGACCTCTGGCGACGCTGGTGATTCTGCTGCTGGCCGCGCCAGTAGCCATGCAACGCCACGGGCGGTCGCTTCACACTCAGCCATGCGTAATATTGATAAGCCACTTAGATCTGCAATGCGCTGGCAGAGTCCATCAAGCTGTGCGAGTCCTCCGCTCATCAATATCTTACTGGCGGCCGGTTGGTGCTGCTGTAGCTGTTCAATGTTCACCTGTAGCAGAAAGGCGATGCTCTCGATGACAGCTACCACTTTCTGCTGTTCGTCTCCCTCACCAATAAACTGCGAATCAATATCGGCTTGCCAGTAGGGTGAGCCGAGACCTGAAATGCCGTTGATAAATAACAGCGGGCAGTCATTACTTTTTAGCCATAACGGTAGTTGCTGAAAAAGGTTATCCGGCTGTAGCTGCTGTTCGATCCAGCTGAGCGCACTGCCGGCACCGTTGACGGTCCCCTCTAACGCATAGTGTGCTCTGCCGTGCTGCTGTAACAGCAGACTGGTGAGAAGCGTTGCTCTAATCTCACAGCCACTGCGGATGACCCGCTGGATAAAAGCGCCGGTGCCGATATTGATATAGAGCGCCTCATCCCGCAGCTCTTGCCACGCAAACAGTGAGGCAGACTGGTCTCCAATCACCATCATCATCGGAATGGAGTGGCCTGAAATCGTGAGTGAGCCGTATGCGTAGCGGTTCGGAACCGGTTGTGGCAGGGGGATGTTGGGCAGTGAAAATAGTGCGATCAGTGCCGGGTCCCAGGCGAGTGTTCTGATGTTCCATAGCAGCGTGCGCGAGGCGTTAACGTGATCGACCAGATAGGGCTTCTGGTCCAGTAACTGGTGTAGCAGATAGCTGCTCATCGGTCCCCAGCAGAGGCGCTGCTGTTGCGCGGCAGCAGCGACGG
>DRLG01000164.1 GCA_011053135.1 Chromatiales bacterium | reverse complement strand
TCAAACCGGCTGGGTTGAGTTTGATGCCGATATTCTTGCGGTCATTACCAGCTCTGCCAATCTTGATGCCAGTGATTATCTTGCTAACACGGGTGTCACTTATTTAAGCAGCGGTTTGCGTGGACTGGAGTGGAACGATTATGTGAGTATTGATGCAGGGAACGCCAGACGACTCAACGTAGATTGGAGGGCGGGTAGCCCCGGCGATTATGTGCGTGTGCTGACCGCTTTCTCACCTGGTGCAGCAACTGTTCCTGGGCCAGGTGCACTTGTTCTGTTAGCGCTTGGTCTGGCGGTCATCGGTTTTCGCCGCTTAACCCCCCCCAAATAGCGTATTGATAAAAAACTTAAGGAACCGCTGATTAATTGAAACAGATGCTGCCGATGTCCATCAACTGGCATCGGCAGCAGGCTGGAGGGCAGTGAGTCAGAGCAGCTGATCTGCTGAGACGAGTCCTTGTCACACCGTTGCCTCTATCCCTGTCGTACAAAGCGCCGAGACGCTTTTATCCTTTTCACACGCTTACTCTTTTTACGTATGATTGAGCATGTCGCTGTTGCCACCTGACAGGTCGTCATAAAGTATATCGCTAGCGACTGCTAGCGCCTCGCCATGAGGGGTATCTATTTGTTACCGCTAGCGATGCTGGGTTGTGTCGTTTTAGTTTTTCTACAGAATTGCAGATATAATGATATGTCCGTTTCCCCGTAGGGGGTTCGGCATTCCTGGTAATTCCAACCATTATTGAAGGTGTCTGGTGGTATGAGTCGTAAAGCACGTGCTGTTGGCGTAAGTTTCTCATTGGCTCTATTTCTGATGTCATCCCCCTCTATTCATGCGCAGTCTGATTCAGCGCCCGGAATTCTAACTTTCACTGAAGATTTTTCTGATACAACATTCAAAGATAGTGCATTGACTAATGCTAACTGGTCAACGGATGAGCAGGCCGCATTCCTTGCCTGGAATAGCCGTCTGTCAAATGGTGATGAAACAGAATTGAGTGCCGGCAGCGAGACGGACATGACGCGCAATATTGTGCTGGGTGATGTCAATAATGACGGCGCGCTGGATCTGCTGGTGGGCAATCTTGGTCAGGCAAATATGCTCTATTTGAATCTGAACAATGGAAGTGGCAGTTTCTCTACTAGCGGAATCACGATTGGTGCGGTGACACCGGTAGAGGCTGATAGCAGCCGTAGCCTTGTGTTAGGTGATGTCGATGGTGACGGCGATCTCGACCTGATTGTGGGGAATAGTAATCAGCAGGCGAATAAACTCTACCTGAATAATGGCGGTAGTTTTTCATCAAGCGGCATTGTTATCGATAGCGATAGTGATGACACCTATAGCGTGAATCTTGGCGATATTGACAGCGATGGAGACCTGGATCTGATCGCCGGGAATTACGGCCAGACCAATAAGCTCTATCTGAATAACGGCAGTGGTAGTTTCTCTGCAAATGGCATTGCGATTGGCTCATCAATGGATAACACCAGCAGCAGTGTGTTGCTGGATGTGAATAATGACGGCAACCTGGATCTGGTTGTCGGTAACGACAGTCTTACCGTTGTCAACAAACTGTATATTAATAATGGCAGTGGCGGTTTCCCGTCGGCTGGGTTTCCTGTTGGGCTGAATGCTGATAACACAAGCTCGCTTGTGGCTGGTGATGTTGATGGTGATGGTGATATCGATATAGTGGCCGGGAACAGAGGGCAGGCGAACAAACTGTATCTGAATGCGGGCGGGATTTTTGGTAGCGGCGGTATCAGTATTGGTGTGAACGATGCGCTGGATGGTGCGACCAGTCTAGCGCTGGGTGATGTTGATGGCGATGGTGATATCGACCTGATTGTTGCCAATGAAGGGGCCGAGACCAAACGCTATCTCAATGATGGCTCAGGTGGCTTTCCTGATAGTGGCGAAATAGTTGGTGGTTCTTCGGCCAGTATCAACTCGTACAGTACAGCAGTTGGCGATGTGGATGGTGATGGCGACCTCGATATTCTGACTGGGGATAATAATGCCACAACCAAGCTCTATCTGAATGCAGGGCGGGGTGGTTTTTCGCTTGTTGGCATCGCTATCGGGGCAGAGAGCGATAACACCATGGTGGTGGTGCTGGGGGATGTTGATGGTGTCAACGGTCTCGATCTCATTGCCGGCAATGCCGGACAAACCAATAAACTTTATCTGAATGATGGTAGTGGTAGCTTTCCTGACGATGGTGTCGATATCGGCTCCGAAACAGATATCACTTATAGTCTTGCGCTTGCAGATGTAGATGGTGACAGCGATCTGGATCTGCTGGTTGCAAACTGGGGGGCAACAAATAAAGTTTACTTAAATGATGGCAATGGTATTTTCCCTGCTACTGGTACCGCTATCGGTGACCCTGCAAACCCGGATGTTGATACGACTACCAGTATTGCGCTGATCGATGTGAATGGTGATAGCAGTCTGGATGTGATCACTGGCAACTGGGGAGGGACGAATAAATTTTACCTCAATAATGGTAGCGGTGTTTTTTCAGCTAGCGGAACAGATATTGGAAGTGAAGCAGATAATACGCTTACCATTACCGTGGGGGATGTTGATGGTACTTCCGGTCTGGATCTGATTACAGGCAACAGTGGTCAGGAAAATAAGCTATATCTTCATAATGGCGCTAGCGGGTTCTTAGCAGCGACAAATATTGGAGCCGACACCGATGATACGCGCAGCATGGTGTTAGGGGATATCGATGGCGTCAGTGGTCCTGACCTGGTTGTTGGAAATAGCGGGGGGAGCAATAAGGTTTACCTAAACGTCAATAGTTTCCCCGTAAGTGGGGCAGGCGCTGCTATCGGCACTGAAACAGATGTGACCACCAGCGTGGTGTTAATGGATGTGGACGGTGATGGTGACCAGGACCTGTTGGCAGGGAACTACGCAGAGCCTAATAAGCGCTATCTTAATGATGGCTCGGGTGGCTTTAGTACGATGGGTGCCGCGTTTAGTCTGGATAATAATACGACAACGCGTGGGCTGGTACTCGGTGATATGGACGGGGATGGGGATGAAGATCTGGTGGCTGCAGAATATGGGCTGACTAACAAGCTCTACCGCAACATCATCTATCAACCCCACCTGGGGCGGGTGGTATCACAAAAGATCAATGGCACAGAGACCAATATCAGAGATGTTGTTTTAACCGTTTCAGATAGCGTAAACAGTGCAACAACACGCAATACCCGAATTGAATATTATCTTTCAAACAGTGGCGGGGTAAAATGGCATCGAGTTCGCGCCGCAACGACCTTTACGTTTCCGGATGTCGGTACAGATGACCTGCGCTGGAAGGTGGAGATGTTTTCGTTATCACCCGTGCGCACGCCTCTTCTGAACAAGCTGACGATAGAGGTCAATAGCGCGCCAGTGATCACAAGTGATGGCGGGGGTGCCACGGCTTCAATTAGCGTTGAAGAGAATCAGACAGTAGTCACCATCGTCAAGGCGGATGATGACGAGGGGGTGCTGACCTTCGGTATCACCGGTGGCGCTGATGCAGACAAGTTTACGATCAACAGCAGCTCAGGAAAACTGAGCTTTATAGACCCCCCTGACTTTGATCAGCCGACCGACAGTAATGGTGACAACATCTACCATGTTCGCGTAACCGTTGAAGATGGTGGGGCAGGTAACACCAGTGACACACAGGAACTCTATGTGACCGTCACGGAGGCGATTATCGCATCAGCCGGCGGTGGTGGCGGTGGCGCGAGTGCTATTGGGTGGTTGGTCATGTTACTGGGTTTAACGGTGTTAAGGTATCGGCAACGCGGCTCTTCAGTGAGTGATGCGTAAAAACAAAGTGGAGGAAGAATGAAACTTCTAGTCATTATATTATCACTATTTTTTATAGTGCCTACCGGGAGTGCTAATGAGGGGAGTGGTGTATCATCACTGTCACCTGAATTACAACTACTATTTTCAGAAGAGATGGTTGAGCTGAAAAAAGGCATGAACCAGATTATGGATGCTTATGTAGCAGGGCAGTGGAATGACATAGTGCCAATAGCAAAGAAGATGGAGAACAGTTATGTGCTAAGGAAGGGGTTATCTCAGGACCAAATGGATCAGTTGCATTCCAAACTACCAAAAGAGTTTTTAAGCCTGGATGAAAGATTTCACTATTATTCTAGAATGTTAGCCCATGTCTCTGAAAAGAAGAAAGTGGAATTAATTGGCTTTTATTTTTCCAAAATGAGTGAAACCTGTGTTAGTTGTCATCGTTTATATGCGACCAGAAAATTTCCATCCTTTAAGCCTGACGTTGAAGCTGATAAACATCATCACTAAAAAATGCATAGCAAATTGCTCCAGCGGGCAGTTTAATGTGCCACCTTAAATTTCTGCTGAGTATGGTGTTAACTCAACGCCTGAATCATCGCGTTAATCTGCCCCTTTGAATGGGTCATGATCTTTGCGATCTGCTCGGCATCGAGTCCAAGTCGCTGGAATGATGGCAGGGTTGAGTAGTCGATGTCACGATAGGGGGAGTTCTTTCCAATATGTGATAGCAGGTTGGAGACGATAACCACATCGGTAAGGTTGGCGGCACGCGGTGATCGATCATCAAGGAGCTCATGTTCATCGGTGGCCTGGACAATCTCATCGGTAAATCCCCAGGTTTCAAGAATGACCTTGCCGATACCAGCATGCCACAGTGCGGTGAGTTCATCTAGCGTCGCCCTGTTTTTGAAGAGAGCCGGGTTGTTATCGGCCCGCATCAAAATATAGAACTTCCCGATATCATGTACCAGCCCTGCTAGCATCGCCTCATCTGGGGTGATGTCCCGGGGCTTATTGGGGAGCACATAGGCGATGGCCCCCACCTTCAGGCTATGTTTCCATAGCTGTTTCAAATGAAGCGCCAGGTGTTTCGCCTTGCCGGGGTCGAAGGTATTTTTGATGGCAACTGAAATGGCGGTGTTGCGTGCGATGTCGTACCCCACGCGTGTGATGGCTATTTTGAGTGTGGTGACCGGCTGCGTACTCGGTGCAAAGGCTGCTGAATTGGCCAGTTTGATGAGGCTGGCGCTAACCACTGGTTCTGCGCTGATGACGCGGCAGACTTTCTCGGTCGGGCAGTCCGGATCACTTAATACCTTTTTAATGCGCAGCGCTACATCGGGCAGGGTGGGTAGATTTACATCCTCTTTGCATAGCTCGCTACACAGATTTCGAAAAAACTCGATTTCGTTATCGATTGCATCTTCGGGGCTATTTTCCTGGGTGTTTTCCATCGTCTATGCAAGTAGCCTTATTGTTATCCTGTGTATGATAACGGCGCTATCGGGTATTACTTGATGGTTGGATCGGAGAGGGTAGGCGAAGAGTCGGTTAAAGCCATCAATCAGAGGCATGTTTTGAGCGGCCTTTTTATGAGGTCGTTCAGTGGGCACGGGGCGATAGCATGCTGCTTTAAACCTGTCATAATCCTTAACCATGAGTGAGCAATTAACAGTTCCGGTTAACCATGAGATCGGCCTCGCATTGGGCAGCGGTTCTGCGCGTGGCTGGGCGCATATCGGCGTGCTACAGGCGCTGGCAGAGCTGGGTATCCGCCCTGGTGTAGTTGCTGGCAGTTCAATTGGGGCACTGGTCGGCGCGGCTTATGCAAGCGGGCGGCTTGATCAATTAGCAGGTGGGGTAGAGCACCTTACCTGGCGTGAGATACTCAATTATATCGATCCATCGCTGCTGGGCGGTGGGCTGATTCAGGGTGAAAAACTGATCGAATTTGTGCGTGCCCATACGCTGGAGGTGATGATTGAACAGTTACCGATTAAGTTTGGTGCCATCGCCACCGAGCTGGATAGTGGTGCAGAGGTCTGGTTTCAGCACGGCTCACTACTGGAGGCGGTGCGGGCCTCTATCAGTTTGCCGGGGCTGTTTGCCCCTGTTGCCTGGGAGGGGCGCTGGTTGGTCGATGGTGGTCTGACCAATCCGGTGCCGGTATCACTCTGTCGTGCGCTTGGCGCTGAGCAGGTGATCGCAGTCGATCTCAATAGCGATATTGTTGGGCGGCATGCAAGACAGCGTCATGACAGGAGCGAAG
>DRLG01000163.1 GCA_011053135.1 Chromatiales bacterium | reverse complement strand
TCATGGGCCGCAACCGCAACGGCGGTGAGCGACTTGCCAGTGAAGTTAGCCTCACTAAGGCGCACGCAGCGATCGGCTGGATCGTAATGGTCACCGAGCGTCGTCTGCTCAACCGCGACCTTTTCCAGCCCCGCCCGGTTGAGCAGGTGTCGCGCAAACGCTTCGCCATTACCGGGGAAGTGATCCTGTGGCTTGCTGTGGCGAGAGAGCACCGATCGCGCCCAGAGCTGCGGTCCAAACAGCAGCGCAAGCAGGAGCAATAGAAGAATAACTAGATGCATCTGACTGCACCCGATGACGTCACCGTCTGTTTCACGACAGAATTAGATAAAAGGCAGAAAAGGGACGCGCGGGTTCTCACCCGCAGGGTGAAGCGGTGCCTGCCGTGCGGGGCCTGTTGCACGCAGGAAACGACTCATCTCTTTTGCTGCTGCCAGCCCAACCAGATGCGGCTGAAAGTAGGTGCCACGAAACTCACCATCCACCGGCTCAATAGAAATATAATAGGTAGCACCAGCCCTGAAATCGAAACGCTTGGTGCGCTCCATATCTTTGAACTGACGAAATGGGCCGGCAATCGTCAATGATTTAATGGTCAAATCCACCTCTCCTGGCTTCAGATGTACCAGTGTGTACTCTGATTTGACCAGCTTAAGTAGCTCTTCCCGATTCAGTTCTATCGTGATGCGGTTGTCGGTAGCCCCCATATAGCGCTCTGTATCGGGGCGGATAAAATAGACAGCGGCGTAGTTACCAGAGCCTTTTTGAATCAATGAGTGCCTCGAGTCGATCGAAGTGCATCCAGCAAGCGCCAGAACCTGCAACAGCAACAGAGCCGCAACACCCATCCTTATCATCATTTTCAGGAACACCCCTTCGACAAAATTAAAACATCACCACGTGGCCAGATCATCTCATTCATTTTGTATCAAAACAAGCGCTTGAAGCCACCCAGGAGAGACCGTGCAAGGGGAAAATCTCACCCAATTTCTCCCCAGAACTTGCCACATCCACTCACGTTTGCTTCAATACACGGCTACCCGCGCACTGTGACAACAAAAACGCATCCAGTAGCATCTGCTCTTACAAAGAAACGCTACGCGGGTACAACGATAAGAATTTCGCTTGCGGGTGCCCTGCAAAAACTAGAAACAAACATGCACCCGTGACTTTAAGCCACAGATTTATAAAGACTTTATAACCTTTAAGGGAGAACCTACATGTCTGCTAAACATCCAGTCGTTGTCGTGACCGGCTCATCAGGTGCTGGCACCACCACCGTAAAAAACGCCTTCCAGCATATGTTCCATCGCGAAGGGATCAACGCCGCCGTGATCGAAGGCGATGCGTTCCATCGCTATGATCGCATGGAAATGAAGGCAAAAGTTGCTGAAGCGGCGAAAGAGGGTAAAGACCTGAGCCATTTTGGCCCAGAAGCCAATATTCTCGACAAGCTGGAAGAGCTCTTCAAGAGCTATGGCGAAACCGGCACCGGCCAGATGCGTAAATACCTGCATGATGAAGTCGAAGCCGCCCCTTACAAACAGGAGCCAGGCACCTTCACCCCGTGGGAATCGGTCCCGGAAGGTAGTGATATCCTTTTTTATGAAGGACTGCACGGCGGCGTTGTCACTGAAGAGGTGGATGTCGCCAGATGGGTTGACCTGCTCGTCGGCGTGGTGCCGATTGTAAATCTGGAGTGGATTCAGAAGATTCACCGTGATACCGCGCAGCGCGGCTACTCAGCAGAAGCGGTCACCGATACAATCCTGCGTCGCATGCCTGACTATGTTAAAACCATCACCCCTCAGTTCTCACGCACCGATATCAACTTCCAGCGCGTACCGGTGGTGGATACTTCTAACCCTTTCATTTCACGTGATATTCCAACACCTGATGAGAGCCTGATCGTGATCCGTTTCAGACACCCTGAAAAACACGACCTCCCCTACTACCTCTCAATGCTAAAAGATTCGTGGATGTCTCGCCCCAACACCATCGTACTACCCGGCGGCAAAATGGGGCTGGCAATGGAGGTCATCCTCAATCCAGTGATACATGAACTGATGGAAAATAAAAAACGCAGCGCATAATTTCTACCGCTTTTCAGGCGGACGTTTTAATGTGATCTGCTCAAACGCCACACTGGTTTCAGGGTGGCGTTTTTTTTCATCTGATGATTAATTTTCATAACGAGGCGCGAAGCGACGAAACCATCACTTAACTCATTGATTTGTCTTGCGCCGTGACTGCCAGCCTGAAGAATCTGCCGTTCCCGCTCCGTCACCCATTGCTCGCAATGAGGGACAAGGCAATAAATCAAAGGCTCCCTGAAATAAATCAAGCAGCAAAAAATACAAAGGGGATTGAATTTTATTGTTAACTGTATAAATTTGACACATCCCGGCTGCGCAGGGGGGGGTAAAGCTCAGGCATCGATAGTCCGTAACCAATAACCTGATGCTCATCACAGCCGGGAGTGCCGGTGAATCACCATTCCCTGCACCGCCCGGGGCCGAATCACTCGACCCCGAGAGAGGAGGAGGTGCATGGAATGTCTGTCGTGCGATAGAGAGTCTAGAGGATCACCCACCATAAATCAACTACTTTTTATATGGTTATTATTGACCAACTTAGATGGGTATTTA
>DRLG01000162.1 GCA_011053135.1 Chromatiales bacterium | reverse complement strand
GGTGATTCTCCCGGCGCTCAATAAAGGCCAGTGGGTGCTGTGTGACCGTTTCACCGACGCCACTTACGCCTACCAGGGGGGAGGGCGCGGCATTCCATTTGAACGTATCGCAACGCTGGAGCAGTGGGTGCAGGGTGCGCTTCGCCCAGATTACACTGTACTGCTCGATCTACCGGTCGAGATTGGGCTGGCACGTGCCGGTGAGCGCAGCGCCGCCGATCGTTTCGAAAAAGAGCAGCAGATCTTTTTTGAGCAGGTGCGCAGTGCCTATCTGGCACAGGCTCAGAGGGCGCCTGAACGCTACCGTATTATCGACGCCTCACAACCGCTGGAGGCGGTGCAGCAGCAACTCGGCAGCGTGTTGCAGGCTATCCTGAAGGAGCAGGGCAGATGAGCGGGCCATTACCCTGGCAACAGGCGCAGTGGGAGAAGCTGCTTGCACGCATCATGCGGGGCAGCCTGCCACACGCGCTGCTGCTAAGCGGAAGGCGCGGCATCGGCAAACACCATTTTGCTGTGCAGCTTGCCGAGCTGCTGTTATGCAGTGAAAACCAGGCGGAGCCGTGCGGTCGATGCAAGGGGTGCCGCCTGATCGCCGCCGGCACCCACCCAGACCTCAAACAGATTGAGCCGCCAGAGGATAAGCAGATCATCGGCGTCGATCAGATACGTGAGCTGACACATTACCTCTCACTCACGGCGCTCTGTGGCGGTTATCGGGTAGTATTGATCGATCCCGCCGACTGCATGAACGCTAACGCCGCTAACAGCCTGCTCAAGACACTCGAAGAGCCGCCTGCTAACACCTCATTACTACTGATAAGTGACCGCCCATCAGCCCTGCCGGCCACGATCCGTAGCCGCTGCCAGGTGATCAACTTTGAAAGACCCGCGCGCGATCTCTCCCTGGAATGGCTCAGAAACCAGCAACCAGAACTTGATCTGCAGATAGCAGAAACCGTGCTTGAGCTGGCCGATGGCGCGCCACTTCGGGCCGCTGATATGGCCACCCAGGGAGCCATAACGCAGCGCACTGAGATGTTAGATGACCTTGAAAAAATAGCCGCCGGGCGTTGTGATCCAGTTGAAATTGCTAAGAAATGGCTAAAGTTAGGAAAAAAAGAATCGTTATATTGGGTATATGGATGGGTGGTCGATATGGTACGCATGAAGTTCGCCAGCCCCCCCCCCTATATTGCAAATGCTGACGTTGCGCCGCGCCTGAGCAAGATGGCTGCCAATATAGAGCTGTCACTACTTTATAAAAGGCTCGACCAGGTTAGCGAGGCGCTCAGACTGGCGGATAACAGCTCACTTAACGCAGAGCTATTATTGGAAGGGGTGTTAATTGGCTGGACACCACGACGCTAACAGATGAAATGTTCACAATTTACTTAACCGCACCAGAAACGGATTAGCGCAAAAATGGCTGAAGAGAAAAAATCAAGACAGGGGATTTTATCTCTCGCAATCAAAGACAAGGGTGCGCTTTATGCCGCCTATATGCCATTTCTGAAAGATGGTGGTATTTTCATCCCCTCCAATAAACCTTACAAGCTAGGCGACGAAGTCTTTATGTTGTTAACGCTGATGGATGAGACAGAAAAAATGCCTGTGGTTGGACGCGTCGTCTGGATTAATCCAATAGGTGCCCAGGGTAATCGCATCGCCGGCATCGGTGTGCAATTTACCGACAAAGATGGCGAGGCAGTGCGCAACAAGATCGAAACCTACCTTGCAGGCGCACTCAAATCAGAACGGATGACCCACACAATGTAGCTCTCCCCAGGTAGGTGTCAACCTGCCAGCTTGCACGCTATAATCGCGCTTTCAGTACCACTTTTAGATACTCACCAACGTAGGAAACCACCCATGTCACTGATTGACTCTCACTGTCATCTGGATCGGCTCGCACTTAAAAAGATCGGCACAGACCTCGATGGTGTGGTCGCACTTGCAGCAGAAAATGGTGTTTCACAGATGTTGTGTGTCTCGATAAATCTTGAAAATTTCCCTGAGGTTCTAAGAATATCTCATTGTTACGAAAATATATTTTCCTCTGTTGGTGTACACCCAAGTGATGATGGTGAGGAGCCGTCAGTGGCACAGCTCATTGAACTGGCTGATGACCCAAAGATCATCGCTATTGGCGAAACTGGACTCGACTACTTTTATAATGAAGGCGATCTGGAGTGGCAACGTGAACGCTTCAGAGTCCACATCCGTGCTGCGCGCTCGACTGGCAAACCGTTAATCATTCACACCCGCGAAGCGGAGTCAGACACACTGGCGATCATGCGAGAAGAAGGGGCAGAGCAGGTTGGTGGTGTGATGCACTGTTTTACCGGCTCGCTCGAGATGGCGCAGCAATGTCTGGAACTCGGTTTTTACATCTCATTCTCCGGCATCGTCACATTTCGCAATGCCGATGAGTTGCGTGAGGTTGCCAGGATGGTACCGGAGGAGCGCATCCTGATAGAGACCGATGCACCGTATCTAACTCCCGTTCCCGTACGTGGCAAACCTAACCATCCGGCACTTGTGCGCCATGTTGCTGACCATATTGCAGCACAGCGGGGAGTCTCTTTTGAACAGATTGCCACAGCTACCAGCAAAAATTTTCAGCGTCTTTTTGGCACACCTTTGATATCTGGATAGGCTACTTGAGTAACCTATGACAAACCGCTGGTTCCGCTGAAGACCTTTTATTGGTTCGCATAATATATATTATGTTAAATTCGATCGATCAATAGCTCATTTTGCGAAGTGTGCTGTTCGTACTCGATTACTACAGAAAAATCTGTAGGCTTTGCAAATCGAGCCGATATTCATAGCACGATTAGTTATATTTAAAATGGAACGGTACAAAATGTCGATCGACAAGACGCTTTATGATCGTTTGGGTGGGAAAGAGACCTATGTTGCTGTACATCGTATTTTTTATGATAAAGCCTATGCCCACCCCTGGCTAAAACAGTATTTTACCGATAAACCTCAGGAGGTACTGGAGAGCCAGCAGACAGACTTTATGATTCAATTGATGTGATGGGTGGGCCAAAGGCCTATGGTGGTAAGACTCCTATTTCAGCACACCAGCACATGATGATTAGTGAAGAACTTTACGACATCCGCTCGCAACTACTTTCAGCGGCGATTAAAGAAGCGGGAATTGATGATGAGCTACGCAAGGAGTGGCTGGCGGCAGATGCTACTTTTAAACGGGCCCTGGTAAAAAAATCCAGGGATGAGTGTTCAACCTCATACCCGACACAATCTATCCTTGATTTTCCGAAACCACTCTGATTCCAGTAGTAGCAGTATCACTTTAACTTCGATTTTAGATCTGCAAACGGGCTAAAGGTTGCAGCATCACGCGCACCCCCACCAGTGCCAGTATTACCCTGGTGTGCCTCTAGTTGTCGCTGATGCTCATTGTCGTGGCAGTAGATGCATAATAGCTCCCAGTTACTGCCATCGGCTGGATTATAGTCGTGGTCGTGGTTACGGTGGTGCACTGTCAATTCCTGGAGGTTGGTGCGATCAAACTCACGGCAACAACGACCACAAATATGGGGGTACATCTTTAGCGCTTTTTCACGATACCCCCTGTCCCCCTCCTCCCGCGCTCGGCGGGAATCAGCAACCACCTGATTTAGTTTCTCGTTGTCCAGTTTTGCCATGTTGATCTCCTGGAAAATAATGTAGAAAGTCTCAGCAAAAGGGTTCGCTACGCCCGCGACATAAACTTCCCGCTGGCTGTATTGATTTTAATCACCTCACCGCTAGCCAGATACTCTGGTACCTGGATCTCGATACCGGTTGAAAGTGTTGCCGGTTTCGTACGACTGGTCGCGCTCGCCCCTTTGATACTCGGTGCAGTTTCGATAATTTCCAGCTCAACGGTCTGTGGTAACTCAACCCCGACGAGTTGATCATCAATTAACATCGCAACCATCCCTTGCAGTTTGTCGGTGATGTAGCCAGCAACATCACTTAGCTCATCGCCATTGATGGTGAACTGCTGATAGTCTTCACTATCCATAAACACATAGTCGTCACCGTCCATGTAGGAGAACTGTACGCTTCGCCGTATCATATCAACCGGCTTAAGGAAGTCGTCCCCCTTAAAGGTCTGTTCTAGTTTCTGTTTAGTACGTGCATGATTAAAACGCACTTTGTATAGTGTTGATGCTCCTCGTGCTGATGGATTTTGCACGTCGATGTTTATCACAATACAGGGTTGATCGTTGACCTCAACCACAGCCCCTTTTTTTAGATCACTTGCTTTAGGCATAGAGTACTCTTTTTGCAGACATTGATTGCTCTTTTCTAACAGGCAGCGCTATATATAAAGCGCTAATAGTGCTTATTTACTTCAGACTCAACGAGCGCCTGAAGTTGTTGATAGCCAAAGCTCGATAGTGGCTTTCCATTTACAAAGAAACTGGGGGTTTTATTGGCCCCTAGCAGCTTCCCATCTGCCATGTCCTGCTGGATGATTTTCATGATGGCGGGATCATTCATCTCCTGCTTGATACGAGCAACATCTACCCCTGCCCGCTCAATGAGTGCTAAAAAAATATCAGGCTGTGCTACATGATTTTTTGTCCACTGATTCTGTGTGGCATACATCAGTTCCAGTACATCCCAGAATTTTCCCTGCTTCCTCGCCGCCTCTAACATGCCGACCATTTTATCTGAACCCTGGTGGAATGGCAGGTACCGCACCACCAGATTTACCCTGCCCCCATGCTGCTGTAGTAACTGTTTAACAAATGGATGAAACTGGGCACAGGTACCACAGGCAGGATCAATAAATTCAACGATGGTTACTCGGGCATCAGGGTTGCCCGCTTTTATTGAGTGATCCTTAATCAGCGCGGCGCTATTATTAGTTACACGCGCTACCTGTGCTTTCTCTTCACCTGTGTTATGAAATAAAGCGGCCGCAATAAAGGCGATAGCCATCAGTAGTAAGGCGATCAGTGTGAAGTGGTTCTGTTTCATAAAATTTCCATGGTTTACAAAAAATATGGCAATCTAATAAATAGCTAGTTCAGTCCAGCTTTGGCAAGCCTGCGCACTTTAAATAACAAGGTGATGATAACTATAAAGGCCGCTAGCGATAGAAGTGGGATGGGCAGAAAACCCATCAACACCATGCTATCATC
>DRLG01000161.1 GCA_011053135.1 Chromatiales bacterium | reverse complement strand
TTTCCGTGATGCGCTGGCCAAGCTCTGTCTAAACGATGCGTCACTGTTTTATGAACCAGAGTCTTCACAGGCACTCGGCTTTGGTTTTCGCTGTGGTTTTCTTGGCATGTTACATATGGAGATCGTTCAGGAGAGACTGGAGCGCGAGTATAATCTCTCATTGATCACCACAGCACCGACGGTGATTTATGAAATACTGACCACCAAGGGTGAGGTGTTGAAGGTTGACAACCCCTCTCGCATTCCTGACCCGGGGATGATTGATGAGTTTCGTGAGCCGATCATTCTGGCCGACATACTTGTGCCGCAGACACACCTGGGGGCGGTGATAAATCTCTGTATCGAAAAACGGGGGGTACAGAAGAAGATGCATTATCATGGCAATCAGGTCGCTGTCAGCTACGAGCTGCCGATGAGTGAAGTGGTGATGGATTTCTATGACCGGCTTAAATCGGTGAGTCGAGGTTACGCATCACTCGACTACTCTTTTCTCCGCTTTCAGGCGGCGGACCTGGTTAAGCTCGATATCCTGATCAATGGTGAGCGCGTTGATGCGCTGTCGCTGATTATCCATCGAGACCGTGCACAGTTTCGTGGCCGGGAGCTGGCGGAGCGGATGCGTGGCCTGATTCCTCGTCAGATGTTTGATGTGGCCATCCAGGCGGCGATTGGTGCTCATGTGATTGCACGTGAAACAGTCAAGGCACTGCGTAAAAATGTCACTGCAAAATGTTATGGCGGCGATGTGAGTCGTAAACGTAAACTGCTGGAAAAACAGAAAGCGGGTAAAAAACGGATGAAGCAGGTCGGCTCGGTCGAGATTCCACAAGACGCCTTCCTTGCTGTATTAAAGACAGGTAAATAGCGATGACTTTTGATTTTCAAGGTTTTATGCTGCTACTGCTAGTGGTGAGCGGCATCATCTGGGGATTAGACCACTGGAAGTGGGCGCCCAAAAGAGAAGAGGCAAAGAAGCGTGCGCGCGCCTCAATGGTGCCGCCGATCGATGATGAAAAGCTGGCCAGGACGTTTAAAGAACCCACTTACGTCGAATATGCAAAGTCATTTTTTCCCATTATTCTCATCGTATTTATGATGCGTTCATTTCTGGTTGAGCCCTTCAGAATCCCGTCGGGTTCGATGATGCCAACCTTGCTGGTCGGTGACTTTATTCTGGTAAATAAATTCACCTATGGGGTGCGTCTACCAGTAGCAGGCACAAAAATACTGGATATCGGTGAGCCGGAGCGGGGTGACGTAGTGGTTTTTCGCTATCCTAAAGAGCCGTCGCTCGACTATATCAAGCGTGTTGTTGGACTGCCGGGCGACCGTATCGGCTATTTTAACAAAATGATCTATATTAATGGTAAACCTGTTGCTCAGGAAGAGATAGGCCGCTATGTCGGTATTGGTAGTGGATTGAACTCTACCGGCGCCAGCCAACGTATTGAGATACTTGGCGATGTGGAGCATGAAATCCTGATAGATACTGCTCAACGAGCACGTGAAGGTGAATTTGTTGTACCAGAAGGCGAATATTTTGTCATGGGTGATAACCGTGACAACAGCAATGATAGTCGCTTCTGGGGCACTGTGCCGGAAGACCACCTGGTCGGCAAAGCCTTCATGATCTGGCTAAACTGGGATTCATCCGCTGGTGGCGTTAACTGGGAGCGCATTGGCTCCAGCATTAAATAATGAATGGCCAAGGAGTGAGTAATGGAAAGAATGATAGCTAAACAGCGCGGTGTCAGTGGCGGTGGCTTTATTGTCCTGCTTGCTGCAATTGTAGTGTCAGTATTACTGCTGCTGAAGCTTTTTCCTGTTTACATGGAGCACTTTAATGTCACTACTTCTCTAAATTCACTGAGTAGTGAAAGTGGTGTTAAAGAGATGAAAAGCTCAGCGATCAAGACATTGCTTGAACGTCGCTTTTCAATTAATGAAGTTGATAATGTGACAAGAGAAAATATCACTATTGAGAAAACAAAAGGTGATATGACGATCGACATTAAATATGAAGTACGTAAGCCGCTCGTGGGTAATATCGATATTGTGATCTACTTTAACGATCAGCTAAAACTTTAACGCAGTGATTAATGAAACGGAGCGTTCATGGCACTGAACCATACAATTGAGCAAGTAGAGAAAGTGATTGCCTACCCGTTTACGCAGCGCCACTATCTGGAAATGGCGCTGACGCATCGTAGTGTCGGCAGTAACAATAATGAACGGCTTGAGTTTCTGGGTGACTCGATTCTTAACTTTGTTATTGCTGAAGCGCTCTACCATCAGTTCCCCAATATTGATGAAGGAAAACTCAGCCGTCTGCGCGCATCGTTGGTAAGAGGCAGTACCCTGGCCGTGTTAGCCCGTGAACTTAATCTTGGTGAATACATTCTTCTGGGGCCAGGAGAGCTGAAGAGCGGTGGCTTTCGTCGTGAGTCGATACTGGCCGGCACGTTGGAAGCGATTATTGGTGCCGTGCTACAGGACGGCGGTTTCGAAGCTGCAAAGGCCTTTATTCTTGGGCTATATGAGTCGGCTCTAGAAGAGGTTTGTGCAGAACGTGAACTCAAAGATCCTAAAACCCGGCTGCAGGAATACCTTCAGGCAAAAAAGCTGACGCTACCAAATTACACTGTCATCTCTATTGATGGTGAGGGGCATTCCCAGCACTTTACGGTTAACTGTTCTGTTGAGGGACTGGATGAAAAGGTCATTGGCCTCGGCGATAGCCGGCGCAAAGCGGAACAGAATGCAGCATTGAATGCACTAGAGTTGTTAAATAAAAATGATGAGTGAGAGTTTAAACCATTGTGGGTACGTAGCGATTGTGGGGCGCCCTAATGTTGGGAAATCAACATTGCTGAATCAGATTCTGGGTCAGAAAATCAGTATCACTACGCGCAAGCCTCAGACGACACGCCATCAGATTCTTGGTATTAAGACAACTGAAGATGCCCAGGTTGTCTATGTCGACACGCCGGGTATTCATCGTGGCAGCAAAAAAGCGATGAACCGCTACATGAACAAGGCAGCGGCAAGTGTTATTAATGATGTTGATGTGGTGGTCTTTGTCGTTGATGGACTTCACTGGGAGGAAGATGACCAGGCTATTCTTGAAAAGCTGAAGCAGGTGGATGCACCGGTCATACTCGCACTGAATAAGCTGGATAAACTGGGAGACAGGACAGAGCTACTGCCGCATATTCAGCAGCTATCCGAGAAAATGAGCTTCAGAGAGATCATCCCTGTTTCTGCCAGTAAAGGTGAAAATGTTGAGTCTCTAGAAGCAACGGTGACAGCATTGTTACCCGCATCCCCCCCCTTTTTTCCTGAAGACCAGGTCACCGATAAAAGTGAACGCTTTGTGGCGGCCGAACTGGTGCGTGAGAAGTTGATGATGCGTTTAGGGCAGGAGGTGCCTTATTCCATCACAGTAGAGATTGAGCAGTTTAAGCTGAAAAAAGATGTGCTGCATATTAATGCGTTGATTTGGGTCGAGCGTGAGAATCAAAAGATGATCGTAATAGGCAAAAAAGGTGAAATGCTGAAAGCGGTCGGCAAACAGGCACGGATAGAGATGGAGGCGATGTTTGAACAGAAGGTCTTTCTTCAACTGTGGGTAAAGGTTAAGGATAAGTGGGCTGATGATGAACGTGCGCTACAAAACCTGGGCTACACGGGGTAACGCCTCAGGTGGGGGCTTCTATAAGACACCAGCTACAGCCGGGGTTTGTTCTGCATCAACGTCCATATCGCGACACCAGCATGATTGTTGATTTTTTTATTGCGACCCATGGCCGTGTTAGTGTGGTTGCGCGCGGGGTGCGCAGGGCAAGATCTCGCCTCGCGCCGCTGCTTCAACCGTTTCAACCGCTGCTTGTTTCATGGGTTGCCCGTGGCGAGCTTGGCACATTAACAGCAGTTGAAAGTGACGGTGTGCCTCATACGCTGAACCGTCGTGTACTCATTAGCGGTTTTTATATTAATGAGCTGCTTGTACGGTTATTACATCGCGATGATCCTCACATAGCGCTATTTCAGGCCTATCTCACTGTATTGCAACAACTCGCTGCTATAGAGCACGCCGTTGATCCAGTGCCGCAAGAGGAGCAGGTTGCATTACGAGTATTTGAAACTAAACTACTGAATGAGCTTGGCTACGCATTGATACTGGATCATGATGTGAAGAGTGGCGCTCCTTTGCAGGAGGATGCGTTATACCACTACCACCTGGATCGGGGGCCGATGGCGATTGAGGGTGGCTACCACACTTCACAGGGAGGGGAGATGGTCAAACTTCATGGTAGCAGTTTACTCGATCTCGCCCGGGGAGCCTTTCGTGATCACAGCTCGTTGCGTGAGAGCAAGCGTCTGATGAGGGCAGCGCTTGGCCTACACCTGGGTAGCAAGCCACTGCATAGTCGTGGGTTACTACATGGTCTGCAGCCAGCTACTCCTGAAAAAAACAGATAGCCGAAGCAAGTTATAGGTGACGAAGAATGAATCAACAATCCATATTATTAGGTGTCAATATCGACCATGTTGCGACGCTGCGACAGGCGAGAGGAACACGTTATCCAGACCCGGTACAGGCGGCGATCGATGCAGAACAGGCCGGTGCTGATGGTATCACACTGCACTTGCGGGAAGATCGACGTCACATTCAGGACCGTGATGTTCGTCTTTTAAAAGAGATACTCCAGACACGCATGAACCTTGAAATGGCGGTGACCGAGGAGATGATCTCGATCGCCTCTGAGGTCAGGCCAGAATATGTCTGTCTGGTACCGGAGCGTCGTGAAGAGTTAACAACTGAAGGGGGGTTAGATGTTGTTGGCCATGAATCCAAAGTAGAAAATGCCTGCAAACGGCTCGCAGATGCAGGCTCCACTGTGTCACTATTTATCGATGCTGATAAAGCACAGATCGATGCTGCTCTCCGTTGCGAAGCCCCTGTAATCGAGATCCATACCGGCCATTATGCCGATCTTACAGATGAGTCGGCGCAGTTGATTGAGTTAACAAAGATCGAAGAGGCGGTTTCATACGCCCATCAATGTGGTTTACAGGTCAATGCTGGGCATGGTCTGCACTATCATAATGTCGAGCCAGTTGCGGCCATTAAAGAGATTGTTGAACTGAATATCGGGCATGCCATCATCTCCCGTGCACTCTTTATCGGGCTGCAGCAAGCGGTGCGTGAAATGAAGGCATTGATGAGAGACGCGCGCCGGTGATTGTTGGCATCGGCACAGATATTGTCCGTATCTCTCGGATTGAAAAGAACCTGCAACGTTTCGGGAATAAATTTGCAGAGCGCATTTTAACAGAAAATGAGCTAGCCGAATTTTTACAACATAAAAACCCCGCCAGTTTCCTCGCAAAACGTTTTGCAGCAAAAGAGGCTGCTGCGAAAGCGATGGGATGCGGTTTCAGAGATGGTCTGATGCTATCGCACATCGGTACCGGACATGATGCATTAGGGAAGCCGCTACTGGAATATAGTGATAAAGCTATTGAACACTGTAAGCGTTTAAAGATCAGTAAGAGTCATCTCTCAGTTTCAGATGAAGATGAATACGCCGTAGCTTTTGTTACTTTAGTCGCCGATGAGTAATAGGCCACACCCATACGCCCCTGTTGTCTGAGGGGGTAGCCATCCTCGCTGTACCCTTCGGCTATACCTACTCTTTGGATATAATCGAGTTTTCTGCTTCAATCAGAAATATTAGCTCATCGTAATTATTTATTACCGTTTTAGCGAATTGTATAGCTGTTCACAAAATGAATGGCCCATTTGCGTTTTAATAGCGAGATGATTAATTTTACTACTCGTTGGAGGCGTTGATGAAAGCTCTTCTTAAAGTCACGATGCTCTCTTTTTCACTCCTTTTACCGAATGCGTCATTCGCTGCTGGTTCAGCGCCCAGCTTCGACCTTGAAGGGGTTGATGGCAAGGTAAAATTGTCTGACTATCGGGGGAAAGTCGTCTATCTAGACTTTTGGGCTTCGTGGTGCACTCCTTGCCGTAAGTCATTTCCATGGATGAATGAGATGCAATCTCGTTTTGAGAAAAAAGGGTTTCGCGTTATCGCTGTCAACCTGGATGCTAAACGGGCCGATGCAGATAAATTCCTGACTCAGCTAAAACCAGATTTTGATATTGCATTTGACCCAGAGGGTGCTATTGCGGGGCTTTATGAGTTACAGGGAATGCCTAGTGCCTATCTGATCGACAGGAGCGGTAACCTTCATAGTGTTCATCTGGGGTTTCGTAACAGAGATATCCCTTTGTTAGAAGATGAAATCAAAGCGCTACTCAATTCTGGTAAAAACTAAAATACGATGATGAGAATATTGCTACGTTCCAGTTTGTTACTCTCTTTACTTATATTGTCGGGTTGTTCCACTTTAAAACCGGGTGGAATGTTTGCTTTCGATAAAGTTAAACCGTGGCATAAGGCACTATTGGCGGAAGAGCGAATGCAGCTTAACCCATACCCTCTGGAAAACAGTGCAGACCAGAAAGTGTACTATAGTCGCGAGAGTGCCAATGGTGGGCAGGGAGTGGGTGGAGGAGGTTGCGGGTGCAATTAATAGATAAAAAATCACAGCCAAAACCCAACGTTCGTAACGCGCTCATGGTTGCCACCTGCACAGTTTTATCTGGCTCGCTATCATCAGTCGCTGCCGAAGAAGAGGAGAGTACACTCTCCAGCATAGGGCTTTCGACCTTTTATTACTCTGAAGAGAATCGAGTATCAGTTAATACGACTCATGTGGCTATTGAAAATGATCTTGGTGATGAGACCCTTTTACGTGCCAATTTTGTATACGATACTATTACGGGAGCTTCGCCAAATGGGCGCATCATACCTGCGCAGGCGGGTGATAGTAGTATCCCCTTTACCTCGGCATCAGGTTTTAGTGTTAATGTGAATAGCGGCGGTAGCACTGGGCAGGTATGGTTGACAGAGTTTACAGATAAGCGAGCAGCTATAGACCTGAGCCTGGAGAAACTGCTATCACGCATGTTGACGGGGACAGTGGAAGGGAGTTATTCATCTGAGAATGATTTCATCTCATATGGTGCTGCTGGAACAGTCGCCTGGGACCTGAATCAGCGGAACACCACAATTACCGGCGGGCTGGCAGTGTTAAGTGAGAGCGTTCGCCCTGGGGCAGGAACCCCAAAAGGGCTGGCGATATCAAACTGTAATGACACCCCTGCTGCGCTGGCGTCACGCCCTGCGTGGGCAAACTGTAACATTACAAGCCCACGTTTTGGTAACGGCTCAAAGCGAGTGATAGATAGTGTTATTGGAGTCACACAGGTATTGAATGAGCGTACGGTTACACAGCTAAACTATAGTTATGGCGTCTCACTCGGCTACCTTACTGACCCGTATAAGCTAATTAGTGTTGTGGATTATGAACTAGATGGTGAAGAGGTGATTATCCTTTATGAGAAGCGTCCAGATGAAAGGGCGCGTAACAGTATCTACTGGAAAACCATTAGTCAGCTTAGCCCCAAAAAAGTTGTCGATTTCTCCTATCGTTATTTCTGGGATGACTGGGGAATCAGATCCCATACGATTGATTATAACTACCGCTATGACTACGCTCCGAAAAACTACCTGCAGCCACACGTCAGGTATAACCTGCAATCAGATGCTGATTTCTTTCAGAAGGCGATCGATGCTTCAGTCAATAGCCTGCCTGAGTATGCTAGCGCGGACTACCGTTTAGGTAAGCTGGCCACTTATAGCGTTGGAATAAAGTACGGTAAGGAGCTTGGCAATAATGGATTATTCGCCATGCGCGCGACATATATTCTTCAACGCTACAGGGGCGTCGATCTACCCGATATGCGAGCACTGGTCTACCAGGGAACATTTACCTTTAAGTTTTAACTGGCCCTGATAAACTATATTTTATGGCCATCTGTTCTCATGAGCATATTTTAATAAGTGGTAGATGCTGAGCTATTTCGTTAATGAAGGAATCTGAACAGTTCTCACTAGAGCGCCTTAATGGTTTATGGGTTGGGCGTTTTAGTGCGATGGCTGGCCCGTGCGAGTTAATGATCGATACAGCAGAAAATGAACTGGCATCACACCTGCTTTCGATAGCGGTAAGTGAAACCAGACGAATAGAGCAGAAGTTCAGTCGTTATCGCGACGATAATATCATTGCCAGAATTAATAACTCATTGGCTCAACCTGTGGCGGTTGATGAAGAGACAGCCCTGTTGCTGAACTATGCTGATCAATGCTACCAGCTAAGTGAAGGTCGATTTGATATCACATCCGGAGTGCTACGTGAAGTGTGGCGGTTTGATGGGAGCGACCAAATTCCATCAATAGATCGCGTTAATTCAGTGCTGGCTCGTGTAGGCTGGTCTCAGGTTGAATGGAGCCCGCCTTTATTGACTTTGAAAAGTGGTATGGAAATCGATCTAGGCGGCATAGGGAAAGAGTATGCGGTTGATCGAACTGCGCTGTTAATCAGGCCCTACATGAAGAGCGGGGTGTTGATTAATTATGGCGGTGATCTCTATGCGCCTGGCCCTCGCCAGGATGGGAGTCCATGGGAGATCGCAATCGAAGATCCACAGGCCAGCAATAAAAGCCAGCTTGCGGTTGTCAGCCTTAAATCCGGTGCCGTAGCGACCAGTGGTGATGCGCGGCGTTATTTGATTAAAGATGGCGTCCGCTATGGACATATCCTGGATCCGCTCACCGGCTGGCCTGTTCCCGGTGCGCCACGATCCGTCACAACGGTTGCATCAACCTGTATGGAAGCGGGTATGCTCTCAACTTTTGCGATACTTAAAGGGCCTGAAGCTAAGGCATTCTTAAAGCAGCAGGAAGTCGAATTTCTGTGCTTCTAATGCCGTGCTTATAAGGTGGCTAGTTAAATGGCCTCATTTGGCGCGTTCTCATCTAACGGTGGATCATCGTTGAGCACATCCCAGTTCTGAACACCAAAATATTTATAGACAGAAGAGGCGATAGAAAATGGCTCAGCCTGATAGCTATCACTTGTGGGTGAGGTGAACTGCCGGTTGACACCGGATGATCCGATGCGCTCTGTTTTCCCCACAATTTTACCCAGTGTTCTACCCGGTATTCCTTTTCCACCAAGTGTCATCAGGTTCTGGTTATTGCCATGATCCCAGCCGATAGAGTTGTTAAGATTGACATTGCGCCCAAATTCACCATAAACATTGATAATGATGTTATCGCGATTAGTGAGGTTCATATGGTTGACTGCGACCTCAAGCGAAGTCATCAGGTCCAACATTCGGTCAGGATAATCTGACAGGCTTGAATCATGGTCATCCCAGCCGCCAAGGCCACCGCTCCCCATGGAGATAAAAAGACTATCCGGGTTATTAATTGCCAGACTGACAGCGGCCTTCATGCGGCGACCAAAGTTGGTGTTCGGATAGGAAATTCCAAGCCCAGCGAGATCAGCATCGATGCTTGCCACATTAAAGCTGGCATTTATAAATTCAGATAGCTCTTTTCGTTTTGTGAACGCTTCTCTTACTTTTAAGAACTTCTCACGTCGGGATGAGCTGCGAGCCAGCGCTTCAATGGCATCCTCATTGATTCCGGGACCACCCAGGGCAGAGTTATTTGAACGATCATAGGGGTTTCTAAAGTTTTGATCGAGAGAGATATATTTTGCCCCGAGTGGAATGTTCAGCGAGGCAAGCTCGTATACCAGCGAGTCCCCTTCGAATGAGACAAAGGGCAATATCATATCTTCGGGTGATTTACCAAACGCATCATGGGCGCTCAAAACAGCAGCCAGTGTGGTTCCCATGCCTGGATTATTTTCTGCATCCAGATGACCGGTCAGGTTCTGAAAAATACTGGTGCGATGTGCTTTTGAGTCCTCTTTAAGTCGATGTATCGTTCGGAAGATAGTCATATCACCCGATGCAATCAGGCTTTCCATAATCTCGCCGCCTGCGCCATTATTACCGCCACCCCAGAAGTTATTGGGTGTAATGATATTGTTGCTGTTATTCGGGTCCAGATTTGCTGGGTAGCTATTTTGCGAATTGGCATTAATATCTTCGATGTTAGTAAGATTACCCGCCAGTTCAGAGGGGCCGCCATAGAGAAAGATGTGAATGACCTGAGGTAACACCGTGGGCCGTACATAGTTGACTTCATTCAGAATGACATCATTTGCATTCCCATTATTAAGTGCTGCCACACTGGGTGAGATAAGGTTACGCCCACCCAGCATGGATGCTGCCGTACAAGCACCACCCAGTACACCAAGGTGTTTCAGGAACTTTCTTCTGTCCATAATATAAGATACCTGCTTAATTAATACGGTTGTTGAAATATGTTTCGGGTAGTCTCGATATGTAATCAAACGAGATTAATGCCTGCTGAGTGCGGCGATCACTTCGATCATAACCTCGGTTCGCAAATACATCATTCAATGTAGTTAGCTCCTGGCTATTGGCTTTACGCCCAACAGTGCTTAAAAACAGGTAGTGGAGAAAGTCTTCGTCACTTAGGTCTTCTGCCTTTTCAAGGAAGGCAGGTTCCCAGCCGGCATCATTGGCGTTTGTCAGGTTTGTTCTTCGATCAAGTAACAGACGTTCACGAACCAGCTTGTGATAGTAAGAGAAACTGAGGGAGTCCAGCGGTTGAAAGGGCCAGCGTCCAAGTTTCAATGTTAACCCTGGCTGTTTCATCTGTGCCAGAGTTGGGTATGAAGAGCTGCCCGATGGATTATTCAGATCCTGGAAAAAACGTCGATGAGGCTTCCATTGGGTGCGAGCTGCAATATTGAAAAAGGTCTCTTCCAGGCGTCTTGGTCGGTCACTATTGAGCAGGTATTCACGAGAAAAGAGGATCGCGGTAAAGATATGTTCAAAACGGGTCGGATTACTGTTGGCGATGCTCTGGACCAACGCCGCACGCTTGGCCTGATCCATATCAATAAAGAAGTGGTTGACCAGCACATAGATCATCCTGGTGATAACTTTAGGGTGGTCGGCAACGGTGCGGTAAAAATCAAAACAGGTATTGATCCAGCGGCCGAGCACTTTTTGCGGCACAATATTCTCATCAAGGGTGATCACAAGCTGGTAGTCCTGGTTGTCTCCGGTCAGGTACCAGTTCTGGCACGCCTGTGAGGCCTTAGGCACTTCATCATCCCTGTCGAACAGGCCGAGGTAAATCTCGATCATTTCACGCGTGTTATCTTCTGGTGAACGAAAACGGCGCCAGTTCTCCTGAGAGATCATGTGCTGGTAGATAATCTCCCGGATCTCCATATTCATATTAAGTCTGTTAACCAGCTTGCTATAGACTCGGTGGACATCAAAGTAATCAGCTGATTCCATTTCAAGGGCGGGAGAAAAGAGAATGGTGTTGGCCAGGGTATAGGCCATCCAGTGGGTAAACAGATCTCGGCTGACGGGTAGATCAAACATCAGTGCCAACGGCATCTCCTGTGCATATCGGGTAGAATTGAAATCATATTTTTCATTGATCTGTTCGATATATGCCCCGGGATCTGGTAGCTCTTTTGTGAGTTGCAGTGCAGTGCGGTTAATGAAATTGCCACCTGCGCCTACTTTAGGCGATGCAAGCCCCTGGTTGAGATCAAAGAACTCATCCACGGGAATCCCTTTGTAGAGCGTACCCATTAAACGGTTAGAAACAGCGTACTGTTCTTCGGCGGTTAGCTGGTTGTATTCGCTGGTTGTGAGTGCGGCCGCTTCACCACTCACAGCCTGGGCACCAAACAGGGTTGTGGTCTCGTTGCTGGTATCGCCCTGGTCGGGTGAGTCCGGTTTGCATGCCGTGAGAATCATCGCTGTCGCTATCAATAAGGCTGTTCGTTTTATCGCGTTGCTCATCTTTCATCTCTCGAAATATTATTCTGGAAAGCCGAGATTTGCTAATTAGCAGATTACTAACGGCAATACACTGGATTTCAGGAAATTATAGGTGCTTAAAAGAAGCTAAAGCTTGAGCTGTTTCACAACCTGGTAAGATTGCTTTGATGTGTAGCTATGATAGTGGACAGGATCGGTTATTCAATAAGCAGTGCAGCACCAATATCTCGTCCATCTGAAGCGAGAATGGCGTAGGTACGACAGGCAGCGGCGGTATCCATCACTTCAACTGCGATCCCCTGGTTAGTTAACGAGCCCAACAGTTCAGCCGATGGCCAGCGATGAGTTGCACCGGTGCCGAGTAGTAAAATTTGTGGTGGCCTTTGGGGAAGTAGTTCAAAGTGCTGTTGTGTCAGCTCATCAATATTACGCGGCGCCCAGTCACTGATAAGGCAGTGCGGCATAATAATCAGGCTATTGGTCAGCACCTCTTTTTTTAGTATCTGGTTACCAAAGCTACTGTTGTCCGCTTTATAGCTCTCATTGGGGCGAATAATGGTGATTTCACCAGGTTGGTAGGCGTAGATTCCAAAGCGACTGTGATCTTCATCCAGGGTGATTTTTACGCTTTTGCGTGATTCTGATGCTGCTGTGTTTTTCATAGTGGGCTACAATAGCGACTTTTATTTCGGATAGCTAATCTTTAAAAGTTTGATATTATACGCGTTTATTTTTAGGCGTTCAGTTTTGGAGTGAAATAAGCAGGTGATCGAGGAATTTCCCAGAATAAAGCGGCTGCCGCCCTATGTTTTCAATATCGTAAACGATTTGAAGGCGCAGGCGCGTGCGCGCGGCGAAGATATTATTGATTTTGGCATGGGCAATCCAGACCAGCCAACGCCCGCGCATATTGTCGATAAGCTCACCGAAGCGGCGCAGCGGGGAGATACCCACCGCTACTCAATGTCGCGCGGCATTCCGCGTCTGCGTCGTGCAATCTGCAACTGGTACAGAGATAGGTATGATGTTGAGCTGGATCAGGAGAGTGAGGCGATCGTCACCATTGGCTCGAAAGAGGGGCTGGCCCATCTAGCGCTGGCTACCGTGGGTCCTGGGGATGCAGTGCTAGTACCTAATCCCGCTTATCCGATTCATCCTTACGGTTTTATTATCGCCGGTGCAGATATCCGCCATGTGCCGTTAACGCCCGATGTCGATTTCTTTGAAGAGCTGGAGTCTGCAATCAGAAACTCGTTTCCGCGCCCTAAAATGCTGGTGCTAAATTTCCCCGGCAACCCCACCACCCAGTGTGTTGATCTGGAGTTTTTTGAAAAGGTCGTTGAGATCGCACGTGAGCATGAAATCTGGGTAGTTCATGACCTGGCTTATGGCGAGATTGTATTCGATGGCTATAAAGCGCCTTCCATTCTACAGGTTCCGGGGGCAAAAGATGTTGCTGTTGAGTTTTACAGCCTCTCAAAAAGTTACAACATGCCGGGCTGGCGCGTCGGTTTTATGTGCGGCAATTCGACGCTGGTCGGTGCGCTGGCACGGATCAAATCTTATCTCGATTACGGCATGTTTACCCCGATCCAGGTTGCGGCAATCGCGGCACTCGAAGGGCCGCAGGCGTGTGTTCGGGAGATCACCGATATGTATCGCAGTCGCCGCGACGTGTTATGCGAAGGGTTGAATGCCATTGGCTGGGCGGTTGAAAAACCGAGGGCGACAATGTTTGTCTGGGCGCGTATCCCTGAGAGGTATCGAGCGATGGGGTCGCTGGATTTTTCCAAAAAATTACTGGAAGAGGCGAAAGTTGCTGTTTCACCAGGGGTTGGTTTTGGTGAATACGGTGACGACCATGTCCGTTTTGGCTTGATTGAAAACGAACATCGCACACGACAGGCAGTGCGTGGGATTCGACAGATGTTTAAAAAGGATGGTGTTCTAGACGACGCCACAGGTGATGCGATGGGAGAGGAAAGTTGAAACCAATAAAAGTAGGGCTGCTAGGGCTAGGCACTGTCGGCGGGGGTACTGCCAATGTACTGAGCAGAAATGCGCAGGAGATTGCGCGCCGCGCCGGACGCGAAATTCGTGTTACCCACGCCGCTGCACGCGAAGTGAATCCGACTCTCAATACTGAAGAGATTGAGATCTGCGATGACGCCTTTGCTGTCGTTAATAACCCCGATATCGATATCGTCGTGGAGCTAATTGGCGGTTATGACCCAGCACGTCAACTGGTACTCCAGGCGATTGAAAACGGCAAGCATGTGGTCACCGCGAATAAAGCACTGATTGCGCTGCACGGCAATGAGATTTTTGAAGCGGCGCAGAAAAAAGGGGTGATGGTCGCTTTTGAGGCGGGTGTCGCGGGTGGCATTCCTATTATTAAGGCGCTGCGAGAAGGGCTGGCCGCGAATCAGATCGAATGGCTGGCAGGTATCATCAACGGTACCGGCAACTTTATTTTGACTGAGATGCGCGACAAGGGGCGTGATTTTGCCGATGTGCTGGCGGAAGCGCAGGCGCTCGGTTATGCCGAAGCCGATCCAACATTTGATGTTGAAGGGATCGATGCTGCGCACAAACTGACAATCCTGGCATCGATCGCATTCGGTGTGCCGCTCCAGTTTGAAAAGACCTATACCGAAGGGATATCAAAGATCACTCGTGAAGATGTCAACTATGCTGAACAGCTTGGCTATCGCATTAAACATCTCGGAGTCACACGTAAAACGGAGAAGGGGATTGAACTCCGAGTCCATCCAACCCTGATCCCGGAGCGCCGCCTGATTGCCAATGTTGATGGAGTCATGAACGCCGTGCTGGTTCAGGGGGATGCTGTTGGCCCAACACTCTATTATGGTGCTGGTGCCGGTTCGGAGCCGACCGCTTCAGCGGTGGTGGCTGATGTGATTGATGTTGCGCGCACCATGACGGTAGACCCTGAAAACC
>DRLG01000160.1 GCA_011053135.1 Chromatiales bacterium | reverse complement strand
CATCGTCGGCCATAGAAAGTAGCGATTTCTGTATCGCATCCCTTTTACTAGCGAGTTTAGGGCCTGCAAGTAGCAGGTGGTGAATGACATGTATCTCACTTTGTACTAACGGTCGCAGTTGATTGCGGATGATTTCCGAAAGGTCGTTGTAGGTCTCTTCCAGAAAAAAGCCGATATCCGCATCATTTTTCAGCAGGTCTTTTGCGACGAGAACGTAAGTGTCTCGCTGGTTCAGGACGGTGTTAGTTTTATCTAAACCGGCAGGCTCAAGCATGATCATGCACATCATGCGAACGTCAGGATCATCGGTGCTCGAGATTCTGGTACCTTCACTAAGTGCTTCAATATTAACGAGTGGGCTCTCTTTATTGACAGCAATGATCGCTTCATCAGATCTGTTTTCAGGGCAGGCAACAGGAACGAAACCTTTGTCCCTCACTAACAGCGCCGCATCGTAGGGGTTGGCATAGATTAGATCAAGCTGGTCAGTCGCAATGGCATTTCGATGGGATTCAAAATCGTTGTAGAGTTCAAGGTGGATATTTTCACTGATAGCACGTTGAAGCCAGGTGTTGAAGATATACCAGCCTGAGATATGGCTAGGATTAAAGTCCGGGCTGACACTAAAGTTATGAGTCATGGTCGATGTTCCTGTTTATAGTGTTTGATATAGCGCTTCGGCCTCAGTGACCTTACTGCGAGAGGGCTTTCGTCTGACCGATGTAAAACCGACAATTTCATTGTGCCGTATATTGGCGATCACGGTGGCATAGACCCAGTAGAAGCCACCATCCTTGCGAAGATTCTTAACATAGCCGTGCCATTTTTCTCTTTTCTGAACAGTCTCCCATAACCCCTTGAAAGCAGCAGCTGGCATATCTGGGTGGCGTAGTATGTAGTGAGGCATGCCGATAAGTTCATCTTTTTGATAAGCAGACATTTCTACGAATGACTGATTAACCTCTGTAATGATGCCGTTGAGATCAGTTCTTGAGACGATGAGTCGCCCATCAGGCAGTGGTGTTTCAGTCTCTGTGACCAGCACTTTTCGCTGGGTACCATCCTGATACGTAAGTGTGTGTTCGCGATATTCTCCCGAGATATCATCTGGATTCATATCTTTCATGTTAGCCTCGCTTTTTCGACGTCTGTCATCTGTGCCATTTTTGGGTGATCAATTAAATTAATTTTTCAATCGATTCCGCTGCGCGTTTGACATCTAAAAATATTAGCCCAAGGCGGGCGCTCGGTTTTGCCAGCACAGAGAGCACCGATTCATCGCCCGCATGTGTCATCAGAACATACCCCTTTTCACCTTTAATAAGCACCTGTTCAAGCCCGCCACGGGAGAGCTCTTCAGATGTTCTATCACCGAGCGAGAGCATCGCGGCAGCCATCGCTCCCACACGATCCTCATCCATCCCTGCGGGAAGCATCGATGCCATCATCAGGCCGTCAGTTGAGAGAATGGCTGATGCCTCAATTTCTGCAGAGGTACCGTTCAATTCGCTTAGAATTGAATTTAAAATGTCTTCACGCATGGTGTTAGCTCCTTATGTAAAAATGATCTATTTGTCCGTATTGGTATCTTCATCAGGCCCGGGTTGTGAAAATAGTTCGTAGACGGATGATGTGGCAGTAAAGTCATTAGCGGCATAACGATTGGTAAGTAGCCAGACTAGATTGGTGAATGCTGGTTGATTAAACTGCGGGATACCGCTCATCACCAGAGTGAAACAGTGTTTGCCAATATATAGAGGCCAGAATCCCAGCTGACTGTTACCTGCGGCATCGATTAGCCCCATCGCCTGCGTCTTGATATTGAGGTTGTTGAACAGCAGAGTGCCATGGCGCATGCGTAGCGAGACAAAATCTGCACTGAGTGCGGATAGCTCTTCGGCCGCTTCGTGGGTAAAGCCGCTGGATGCGAGGTTAAACCCTTGCTGGTCAGCAAGTAGTGCCTTGCTGGAGCTGGATAGCACAGCCAACAGCGGCGGAATGATCTCTTCAAGCGCTCCGGCGGGGGCAGACTGTTTCTCCTGGGATGACGCTAGCCACCCCAGTTGTTGAATCTTGTGCAGCAACTCAAATGTTGTTTCAATACAGTCGATGCTTAACCAGTTAATCAGTTTCTCTTTTGTCAGTGGCTGGCTATCGACCTGAGTCATTAATGCGAGCAGTAGCCCGCGGGAAAGATCGGACTGGTTACTGGCGGTTGCGTAGTAAACACCGGCTGGTGAAGGTAACACAAACTTTTCATTGTCTAGTTCATATTGGCTCATTTATTTTCCCAGCCATGGGTCAAGCGAGTAGAGAAGGACTTTGAGCAGCGTTTCAATGTCCTCTTTTTTGCGTGCATCCACCTCAAGTACAGGCGCCTTAATGTCATGTTTCTTTAAATGGTGATGATAGGTCTCAATGGTCGGTGCAGGGTTATTCTCCATGTGGGTTATCCCGACTACCATTTTTTTGTCACTAATAAAGTCACTAAAAGAGTTAACAAAAAACTGCATATCTTTGAAAGGGTCAGGTCGCGAGTTATCCAGCAATAGAATAAGCCCCAGCCCTCCCTGCGTTAATATCTCCCACATAAAGTCAAAGCGCTCCTGACCCGGTGTGCCGTAGAGGTGGATGCGTTCACCGTCGCCGAGGTTGAGCAGTCCGTAGTCCATCGCAACCGTGGTTGTCTGCTTGCGTTTTTTTGTCATATCCTGGGCATTTTCATCGGTCTTCAATACAGGGATATCACTAATCGCGCTGATCGCGGTGGTCTTACCTGCACCAACCGGGCCGGTAAAGATTATTTTATGATTATTGCCAGACA
This sequence comes from Chromatiales bacterium, assembly GCA_011053135.1. Lineage (GTDB taxonomy): Bacteria > Pseudomonadota > Gammaproteobacteria > SZUA-140 > SZUA-140 > SZUA-76. The sequence goes on along the minus strand of DRLG01000160.1, from coordinate 1,785 downwards.
TGTTAGTTGGTTTGCTATAGTTAATGGGCTTTAGTTTGCGCCACTGATCTTCTGAAGTATTTTTCCAAAGAGTGAGTGATGCCTGCTTTTTTGTGGGAGATTAAATGATGGTGGCCGTGCTCTATTCTTTGTAACAGACCTCACCAGCCCTAGCGTGTGCGACGCGGCATAGAAACTAAACACCTCGCCCAGAGGGATTCCTAGTACCTTTGCGACGAGCGCAGGTGCGCTAGGTTGTTCCGATAACAGTGCTGCGATTCGGATGTCATTGGGTGACTGTTGTAACCGAGTCAGGTTTGGCCAGTGCTTGAGTTGTATCGGACTTGACGGGTTAATACCCTTTTGCATGCGCCCCGATGAGGTCCACAACGCAATCTTCCATAAAAACTGATCGATAGAGCTTTCACTATGCGGTTTGTCGTTTCTGTAAAGCTCGTATTGGGTCTCTTTTTTATTAAGAAAACTTGATTTTGTCTCGATGCAAAAAATAGGGGTTGTGCATAATTTCTTAAGTTCATCATCTTCAATTTCAGAAAAGACCTTTTTATGAACAGGATCGGCTGTGATGTTTTTCCATTCGCCATCAACTTTTATTGAGAACTGTGTCGCAACCTCTTTTTCATGAGCGAAATTAAATGCATCATGTAGCTTCCCCTGCAGGAACTCCCCAGGGGAGTAATAGCTCACGACCTCTTCCTTAATTTCACTTAATTTAATATCGGGTATTTTAAACTCTTCCGTACTGCTGGGTGGGCTGCCTGCTCGCCTGTGTGATGGTTTGCTATTGTCTGATGGTCTGCTCTGTTGTGTGCTGGCTGGCTTTGTTGTGCCTGTCGCGATAGCCTCTGCCTGGTTGATGCAGCCAACCGCATGAGCCTGTTTGATTGCGTTTAGTAGTAATACAATATTGATTGGCTTTGATACATAAATGCTGTTTTCAAGCAGAGGGTCATTGACAGAAATCACTACCATCGGACGTTCGGGGTAACGTGTCGAATTCTGCTGCCATAATGTGCGTGCATTACTTGCGTCCATGTTACAGATGCCCACCTCTGCGCTCGCCTCATCGACCAGTATGCAGGCCCCTTTTCCCGCGCTAGAGAAAGCCATGCGCAGTACCTCCTGTGAGCGCTTATCTAGCCCTGTCGTAGTAACGCGAATCGGATCAGCTTTTTTCTGTTTAGGCACTGATTGATTCCTTATGGTTGGTTTGGTCTAGCGTGAGAATCAGCTCTACCCACTGATCACGTAATGCCAACTGGGATGACGCCAGTTTTTTGAGTAGCTGGACGCAGCCATCACGATTGTTGGTGTGACGATAGATCTGCATGAGCTCTTCACTGATCTCCTCATCTTCTGGTGTTGCAAACAGTGAGGTTTCCAGCAGTGACTGGGCTTGCTCGATCAGCCCGGAATTTAGCAGGTCTCTGGCGATAAGCAGTGGAGATTCTTCCTGCTTGATCGAAGGGTCCTCTATTTTCCGGATCACCTCCTGGTTGCTCATTCTGTTAAAGCTGAGCATGGAGTGGTGTGATGATAATGTCTGTGCCGATACAGGAAGCGTCCCATTCAGGATGTTAGAGAGCACCTCATAGTTTTCAGCTGTCAGGATGAATGCCGACTGCTGTAACAGGCGTTGTCGTAGCGCCGCCCCTTTATCACCCAGGGTGATGAATAGATCTAAAAGAGCACCATAGATACCGTCGGCATCACCAAGGTCACGGTAAAGGCAGATACGCTGAGTATGGCTTGTTAAGTCGTGCGGTTCTCTTGCAACTTGATGTG
>DRLG01000159.1 GCA_011053135.1 Chromatiales bacterium | reverse complement strand
GCGTTTGCCAGAGACAGCTGCCACCCTGTTTCTTAATCGCCGCCAGCCGATCCTGGTGCGCGGCAAGCTCCTCGTGACTGGCTCGAATCACCTTGAGCTCACCTGCGGCAACAGTCACACGCCGGATCGCCTGCCCCTTCGACTCACCACTACTCTCTTCACCACCCAGCAGTAAATTACGCTGACCACCCGTCATCATCAAGTAGACATCAGCAAGAATCTCGGCATCCAGCAATGCGCCATGCAGTGTGCGCTGGCTGTTATCGATATCGTAGCGTTTACACAGCGCATCAAGGCTATTGCGCTGCCCCGGGTGCATCTTGCGCGCCAGCGCCAGGGTATCGAGCACCCCGCAGAACGTCTCTACTAAATCGTAGGTACGACTCAACAGACGAAACTCGTGATTGATAAATCCAATATCGAACGGGGCGTTATGGATCACCAGCTCTGCCCCTTTTATAAATTCGATAAAGTCCGCCGCAATGTCACAAAAACGGGGTTTATCGATGAGAAATTCATTGGTGATGCCGTGCACTTCAATCGCGCCATCATCGATCTCGCGGTCGGGTTGCAGGTATTGATGATAATGTCGCCCGGTGAGGCGACGGTCGATCACCTCGACACAACCGATCTCGATAATGCGGTGGCCCTGTTTCGGTTCAAGGCCGGTGGTTTCTGTATCCAGAATTATCTGGCGCATAACTCAGTGACCTCGACTGTTACTACGGTTAACCATTAGCCTGCATCTCATCGATCGCCCGATTAGCCAGCTCATCGGCGATCTCATTTTCACGGTGACCGGTGTGACCGCGCACCCAGTGCCACTCAATATCATGCATCTCACCGGCGGCATCCAGTTCGCGCCACAGGTCGTCATTCTTCACCGGTTTCCTGGCAGCCGTTTTCCAGCCGCGTCTTTTCCAGTTGGTGATCCACTCAGTGATCCCCTTTCGAACATATTGCGAATCGGTTGTCAGACTCACTCGGCAGGGACGCTTGAGCGCCTGCAGCGCCTTGATCGCCGCCATCAACTCCATGCGATTATTTGTCGTATGCTGTTCCGCCCCGTAAAGCGTTTTTTCATTTCCCTGATAGCGCATCAATGCACCCCAGCCACCGGGGCCCGGGTTACCGCGGCATGCGCCATCAGTAAAAATCTCGGTGATATCTGATTGACGCTCTACTGCTGTTTCACTACTACTGTTCTGACTCACTTCTGTTCCTGATGTCTGGCCGAAGGTGTTCGGGTTGAGGAGCTGCTGGTTGAAGGTTTAACGAGGCGCGGATCGATCAGGCTGCCGTTAGGGTGCCAGCGTGGTTTGATCGGGGTGACGGTAGAGACCCGTTTCTTCCCCACTACCAGAAAAGCGCCACCCCAGAAGGGCCACCAGCGCTCACCGGCTCGCTCCAGCACCTCTAGCCGACGCATGATCCCTTCGCTCTGTACCGGTGGACGAAAAAAATACCAGCGGGAGAGCTCATGGTCAAACCCCAGCAGAGAGAGCCAGTCACGCATTCGCCATGCGCTTCTAAAGCGACCGCACCACGGTGGGCCACTACGACGACGCAGAAAACGCCTCAGCCCCCACCAGCTCCAGGGGTTGAATCCAAGAATCACGACATGCCCTTCTGGCACCAGAATACGTTCGACCTCTCGCAGCACCTCATGAGGGTTAAGTTCAAACTCCAGAGTATGGTGCAGCACCACAACATCAATGCTGTCTGACTCGACTGGCAGTGCGTCTGGCACGCCGTACATCGCAACCAGCGTCGCGGTCTCGTGCGGATCACCATCCACCACAACACGATGCAGGATACGGCTGGCGCTGGTCATATCCTCATTTAGTAGACACCCTACCTGCAATAGGTGAAAACCGAACAGGTTGACCAGCACTTTGTCGAGCTCTTCTCTTTCACGCGCCGCCAGACGCTTCCCCAGCGGCTGTTTAAACCATTCACGCAGACGGTCTCGCTCGGTACAGACCATGCGCCCGTTACAATCCATTTCAACTGCTTTGCGTCTCCACCCCATGCCGTTAGCATACCCTGCTAAAAGCGTACGATCTAGTGTAATGGTTTGAATAAAATGAATATTCAATTCCACCTATCCACGTTGACGATCATCCCGATTCCTGCCAGCATGACGCCATGAAAAATGTTGTAGCGATCCAGGCATTTCGAGACAATTACATCTGGCTCATCCCCACTGAAAATTCAAACGTTATCATTGTCGATCCCGGCGATGAACGTCCGCTATTACAGCACCTGCGCGATCACCGCCTGACTCCCGTCGCCATCATCATCACTCATCAGTGTCACGACCATGTTGACGGTATCAGCCCAATCCTAGAACAGTACAGTATTCCGGTTTACGGCCCGGCCAGTGAGGCGATCCCCGGGATGAGCCATCCGCTCAAAGAGGGTGACCTGATCACCTTTGATAACGCGCTTCAACTGCGGGTACTAGATCTGCCGGGACATACTGCCGGCCATGTCGGTTATTACCAGCCTACCGGCGCCGGGGCGCTATTTTGTGGCGACACCCTTTTCGGTGCAGGTTGTGGACGACTCCACAGTGGACTGTATGACAAAATGTTCCACTCACTGCAAAAGATTGCAGCGCTGCCCAACGAGACGCAGCTCTACTGCGCCCATGAATATACCCAGGCCAATCTCAATTTTGCGATTGAGCTAGAGCCTGACAACCGTGATATTCAGGCCCGTATTCTCAGAACCGACGCGCTACGAGCGCAGCACCAGCCCACCCTCCCATCGACATTAATTGAGGAAAAAAGCACCAACCCTTTTCTTCGCTGCCACACTCCCACTATCATGGCAGCGGCTCAACGCTACGCGGAAGAGAACGGCTTACCACTGCCGATAGATGCAGCAGCTACATTTCGCACCATTCGCGACTGGAAAAACCATTTCTAAACTGACCAGATTCTGAGAACTGAGTCACGCTGTGAAAATTGCAGTATGGCAGCGGCCGTTTTTTCAACACCCGCCTCAAGAACTCCCCTATAATAGCCGATCGGTTTATATTCAGGGACATCCGAGTTTTTCATGGTCATTAATCAGTCAAACAGTCTGCGTCACCTCATTTTTATTACCGTGGGGATTGCCTTTATCAGTGGCTGCACCACCATGCCTGCTCACCACTCTGCGGCAACAAAGAGCCACCCATCAGCGACGATTTCAGCGACGACACCTCTGGCGACAGCGGCTGAGCCAGTTGAGTTCTGGGACGATGCTGACATCAATATACCACTCGACCCTGAGCACCATACACTTGGCAGCGGTGACGGCGTCACAATTGAGACCACCCCTTATCAGGAGATCGCCACTG
>DRLG01000158.1 GCA_011053135.1 Chromatiales bacterium | reverse complement strand
CCAGCGCCTTCCTCCATCTCTCTGATCTTTCCTGTGGCCTCATAGCCACTCATCTCTGGCATCATGCAGTCCATAAAAATAATATCGTACTTGCGCTCTGCCACTTTCTGAACAGCCTCTTTTCCATTTGTGGCGGTATCGATACGGCACCCCATTTTTTCTAACAGGCTCCTGGCAACAATGCGGTTCACCTTATCATCATCAACCACCAGAATATCCAGGTTGAAATCATATGCCGCCTTCCCTGTCGCGCTATCACTATTGTGCCCATTATCACCTACCGCTTCCTGACACAGACTGGAGAGCGCCTTGAGTAGCAGTGTGCTCACAAGCGGCTTTCTGATCCACGCGTGATAAGGGCAGGCGCTGTTATCAGCGAAGTCCGGCGCGTGTATGTCTGATGACAATACGATAAAAGAGACGTTGGCACCCGCGACATGCTTTATATCCGCTATCGCCTTCTCCCACCCTTCGTCAGCGCTGTCGGCATCGATCATAATGCAGTTTGGGTTCAGGCGTTCACCTGCTGAGCCACAAAGCTGGGCTATCGCATTCTGAGAGGAGTCTACCCCTGCATAAATGGCGTGGTGATACTCGATGAGTTCTCTTATGTTCGCCTGGTCAACCTCATCACGGGAGACAGAGAGCACGCTAAAGTGCGATAGATCGGGGGGCGGTAAAACGTCGGCCTGATGCAGTGGCAGTGCTAATGAAACGGTAAACTCAGAACCCACCCCGACTTCGCTGGTGACCCCGATTTCACCCCCCATTAGCTCAACCTGTGCTTTCGTGATTGCCAACCCTAACCCCGTCCCTTCATACTGCCGCGTGGCGGAGGCATCGGCCTGTGTGAACTGATCAAAAATAGTCGCACACGCCTCTTTAGAGATGCCGATACCACTATCGCGGACACGGAATGTTATTGAGGCAACACGCTCTGACACGGCGCCATCAACATCGATCATCACATAACCTCTGCTGGTAAACTTGATGGCGTTACCCAGCAGGTTAGTCAATATTTTCTGTATCCCTGCTGTATCTGCAACAAACCAGTCAGGCAGTGTGGGTGCATAACGAACTCTGAGCAACACACCCTTTTTAAAGGCGCCGTACGCCAGGCTCTGACCGATATCATCAACCAGCTCATGCAGATTTACCGCTTGTAGCTTGAGTGTCAGGTTGCCAGACTCAACCCTGGAGAGATCGAGAATGCCGTTCACCAATGTCAGCAACTTGCCTCCAGATTTGTTGATGAGGTTAACGTAGTTTTTATCCTGCGCATTGAGGTCGGACGCCTTTAACAGATCGCTCAACCCCATAATGGCGTTCATCGGGGTTCTGATCTCATGAGACATATTGGCGAGGAATTCAGACTTGGCCTTATTGGCGGCATCTGATGTTAAGAGCGCCTCCTGTAGCAGATCCAGAATCTTGTTGTACCTTTTTGATATCTGACCCGCTTCGGTGTAGGGGTCTACCGGCACTCGCAGATCAAAGTTTTTGCTTCTGGCCTGAAGGTCCAGCACATCGACTAATGATTGAATCTCATTGGGGGCGTGATGGGCCGCCACATTGAGGCCCACAACCTCATCTTCAAAGGCGATACGCAGCGGGAGAAAGCCATTGATCAGGCGTAAAATAAGGTATGCAACTCCAAAACCCCAGATGAAGTTAACCAGCACGCCGACCACCTGAATGAGTAGCTGCTCCTCAAAGGCCAGCCCCGTCTGCAAAGCAGAGCTCTCTGCAAAAAGTGCGACAGCAATGGTACCCCAGATGCCTGCGCCACCATGTGCGCCAACCACACCGACAACATCATCCAGCCCGAGTCTCAGCAGCAGGCGATCCACTGCCAGCATCACCATGCCGCCGATGGCGCCAATGATGACCGCCTCACCGGCAGAAATGAGATTACAGCTAGCTGTAACGGAAACAAGCCCGGCCAGCGCCCCGTTCATTAACACGCCACCGTGTGGGTATTTTAATATTTTCCAGGAGACAATCAGCGTTGTGATAAAACCGGCGGCGCCGCCAAGAAAAGTGTTTAAGAGGATCTTTGGAACGTCTGCGGTAAAGCCACCCGCGCTACCGCCATTAAACCCCATCCAGCCGATCCATAACAGTAGAACGCCAACCATCGATAGTGGTAAATTGTTACCGCTAATTGGGTTATGAGTGCCATCTTTATTGAAGCGGCCAAGGCGGGGGCCGAGGATAATAATAGCCGCCAGGGCAACCCACGCCCCGGTACCATGCACGACAGTTGTGCCAGCAAAATCGATAAAGCCCCTTTCTGCCAGCCACCCCTGCGCTCCGTCGCTGCCAGCCCCATTCCAGACCCAGTGACCAAAGACGGGATAGATCGCAATAGAGATCACAATGGTGACGATAATATAACCACGAAAATTCATCCGCTCTGCAACCGCACCTGAAACAATGGTTGCCGCTGTGCCGCAGAACATCGCCTGAAACATAAAAGAGATCAGCTGCTCATCGCTCAGCGGGGAAAATAGCTCGGCAAGCGTTCCGCCAATCAACCCGGCATTCGTCGTTCCAAACATCAGGGTGTAGCCAACCAGCCAGAAGAGCGCAAATGAGATGCTGAAATCAGTCAGGTTCTTGATCGCAACATTGACACTGTTTTTTGCGCGCGTCAGCCCACTCTCAAATGCGAGAAAGCCGGGCTGCATTAAAAAAACCAGGCCGATACAGAAGATGAGCCAGAGTTGGTCGATGTTGCTTTGCACTTAAAAAAGGAGCCTTTTTTCTCTCTATAATAGTCGCTATCGACACCTTTTCACACATGTTGAGTGAGGTTAAACCGATATCCCCGTTTTATTCTCATTCCCACTGGATAGCGGTTTAGCCATTGGGATCACAGATTATACGACACATCACATCTGTCCATTGAGGTTCACCATCGATGCGCAGTGCAGAGAGACGACCACCCCAGACGCAACCGGTATCAAGCGCATGCACATTGCCTGGCAGTCGCATTTTTAATGTTGACCAGTGACCAAACAGAATCTGTTGATGATCACACTGGTGGTCGCGCAGCTCAAACCACGGCCGGTAGCCATCTGGTTGATTACCGGGTGCACCTTTTTCATTGAGTTCGAGCCGCCCCTGCTCATCACAAAAACGTAGCCTCGTGAAACAGTTGGTGATAAACCGTAACCGTCCCCAGCCACTCAGTTGCGCCGACCACTGTGCCGGTTCGTTGCCATACATCTGGTTGATAAATTCTGCGCTGTCACCACTGCGTAACACCTGCTCGACCTCCGCTGCGCGCATCATCGCTTCATCAAGCGACCACTGTGGCGGCAGGCCTG
>DRLG01000157.1 GCA_011053135.1 Chromatiales bacterium | reverse complement strand
TCGTCATCAGATGCCGCCGAACAACGCCTCCATGATCTCTTTCCTCAGGCGGCTCACTGCCGACATTGCCACGGCTGTACCATCGCCTGCCCCAAGGGGATTGATGTTGAGAAAGGGATCACGCTTGCCAATGAGGGGAAACTCAAAGCCGCAGGTGATCTGTTCATCAACTGCGTCATGTGTGATCTCTGCACCACCAGCTGCCCGGAAAACATTGCGCCCAATTATGTTGCGCTGTTTGCACGTCGTACCACCGCCTTTAACAGGCCGCTGCCTGACAACCTTGCCGCTCGATTGCAGGCGCTGCAGCGCGGTGAACTCACTATTAAGTATTAATCGCGATGGGCAACGGCACACCTCTTGAGCAGGCTCGATGCGAATATCGTATTGATCTCAACCGGCCACAGCGGACAGTGGAAAAAGAGTACGCCGCGCTGCTACAGAGCTTTCACCCCGACTATGCCAGCGATAACCGCACCCCACTAACCATTGGGGCCAACCGTCACGACCCCTGCCATCCTCAGCTGGCTGCATTACTGCAGTCGGACTCACCAACGGATGAGCAGACACTTGCGGCTGCCGAGGAGATCGAGACCGAGGTTCTGGTCATCGGCGCTGGCGGTGCCGGCTGCAGTGCCGCGCTGGTCGCCGCCGAGAATGGCGCAGATGTGCTGCTCGCAACCAAACTACGCCTGGGGGATAGCAACACTATCATGGCGGAAGGGGGGATCCAGGCTTCGATCGAGGCCGGCGACACACCCCAGGCTCACTTTGATGAGACCCTGCGTGCCGGCCATCACTGTAGCAATAAACAGCTGGTAAAACAGATGGTGCTCGACGGGCCGGCGGTGATCCAGTGGCTGATTCAACAGGGCATGCAGTTTGACCACGACCAGCAAGGCAACCTCTGCACCCGTCGTGCGGGCGGCACCTCTGCTGATCGCATCCTCTACTACCGTGACTACACCGGCCTTGAGATGATGCGCGTACTGCGTGAGGCGGTGCGCCAGCATCATAAAATCAACACCGCCGATTACAGCCCCGCTGTCGAACTCTTATCGAATAGTGGCGGAGAGTGCACCGGCGCGCTGCTCTATTCAATTGAGCAGCAGAAATACTGTGTGGTTAACGCTAAATCCGTCATCCTCGCCAGCGGTGGGCTGGGACGCATGCACCTCAACGGTTACCCAACCTCGAATCATGTCGGGGCAACAGGTGACGGCCTGGTGCTCGCCTACCGACTGGGGGCAAAACTTCAGGCGCTCGACTCATTTCAATACCACCCAACAGGACTCGCCTGGCCACAGACACTGGCAGGTACCTTAATCACCGAAGGGATTCGTTCAGCTGGCGCACAACTGGTGAATAGTCACGGAGAACGTTTTATCGATGAGCTTGCGCCACGCGACGTGGTCTGTGCCGCCATCTTGCGCGAATGCAGTGAAGGGCGCGGCATATTGCTGGCAAGCGGGCGGCAGGGGGTGTGGCTCGACACACCAGTACTGGAACAGCAGCAACCGGGGATGCTCGCAAAACATTTTCCCAAATTCATCAGCCTCTGTGACAAAGCGGGAATCGACCCTAACCACTCCCCCCTCCTGATCTGCCCCACACTTCACTATCAAAATGGCGGGGTCGTCATTAACGAGGCGTGTGAAACGACAATCCCGGGACTCTTCTGTGCCGGCGAGGTGAGCGGTGGGATTCACGGTAAAAACCGCATCATGGGTAATGCGCTGCTGGAGATCATCAGCTTTGGTCGACGCGCGGGAGCAGCCGCGGCCGCACGTGAGATGTCAGACAACACAGAACGGTCACTTGCCCATTTAGAACGTTTCCGTCATGAACGGCAACAGCACAATATCAATAACAGCGGGCAGCAAGGACCGCTACTCTTCCCCCACTACGCCAGTTTTAATCGAGAGAGTGCATGACAACCACACCTGACCAGCTGTTACGTCATCCTGACAACTGCTGTACCGAACTGACAGAGTGGCTAGAGGGGCATGGCGGAAAAGGGTTAGCGGCGGCGCTGCACGACCCATCAACAATCATCCCAACGGTTAAGGCGGCTGGGCTACGCGGCCTGGGCGGCAGCGGTTTTCCTGCCCATCGAAAGTGGCAAACAGTGGCTGCGCAGCCACCCATAACTGACCGCTATCTAATCTGTAACGGTAATGAAGATGAGCCAGGCACCTTTAAAGACAGGCTATTGTTAGAGGAGTCTCCACATCAGGTCATTGAAGGTGCCTTAATTGCAGCGCTCGCGACAAACGTCAACCAGATCGTCTTTTATATCAACCCTCACCTGAAGCGCGTGCATAAAATATTATCGGAAGCGCTGACCCAGTGGCGACAGAGCCACTATCTTCAGCAGCTATCAGCGCAACTGGGGAGCACACTGCAATTAACGCTTATCGCCTCCCCGGGCCACTATATTGCTGGGGAGGAGACAGCGGCAATTGAATCTGTTGAGGGCAATTTCCCCTTCCCTCGTGGCAAGCCCCCCTATCCGGCGATTGCCGGTGTTCACGGGAAGCCGACACTGGTTAATAACATTGAGACCCTCGCCAACGTATCGCATATTATGCGTAACGGCGCGGCGTGGTTTCAGTCGCTCGGGCATGGCCACTGTAGCGGTACCAAAATCTACTGTGTCAGTGGTGATGTAGTATCCGCGGGTGCCTATGAACTGCCGATGGGGACGACGCTGGCGTCACTTATTTTTCAACAGGCAGGCGGCCTGCGTGACAACCGCAGATTAAAAGCGGTCTTTACCGGCGGGCCATCCAGCTCGATACTGAGGGCTGATGCGTTAGCAGTGGCACTCGATTTTGACTCACTTGCACAGCACCAGGCCGCGCTGGGAACGGGTGCGATGATTGTCGTCGCCGAAGGAAGCCCTATCATTCCGCACATAGCGCAGTATCTCGATTTCTTTGCTCGCGCCTCATGCGGGCAGTGCCCACCCTGCACCAGCGGGACAAGAGAGATGGCGCTGCTCACAAAGAAGATTGCCGCCGGCGAGGGCTGCGCCGGAGATCTCAAATCGCTAATCAGCCTGAGTGAGATGCTACCCGGTAGTGGTCGCTGCCATCTGGTCGACGGTGCCGTGACTCTACTGAAAAGTTCACTTGACCATTTCCGACTGGAGTACCAGCAGGCATTGAGCAGCTAGTACTCTTTCAAGGTAATAAATTGGGATTCAGTTGGTCTGTCAGCATTCAGGACAAGGCGTTCCTCCCCTTATTCTGACCGATTCTACGATGATTAACTCACAGCGCCTGTTGACCAAAAAAACCACAAATCCTATACTGTTTTTCTCAAATAGAGAGAGGCATCCTGCCAGCCAGTTTTGCAGTAGCAGAAATCAGGGGGAAAGCGGCCACCATGAAGACACTAGAGCCCAAAAAAGTGGATATCAAAGAGATCCCACTTTGGTTTAAAGAGTCGTTTAGCCTGATTGCCCGCCGTTTTCCACTGTTCATCGCCTCCATCAGCACATTTTTTATCATCCTCTTTTTTACTATTCGCGCCTTTGCCACGCTTGCAGAGCAGACCCACCCCCTGGTGCTGCTGCCGCTATTTCTGCTCTTCGTCGCATTTGTGATGCATCTCTTTTTTAGTGATTTTCTGCTGCTGGCCTTTTCATCCGATAACTCACGCAAGATCAGCATCAGCGAACGGGCACACGCTTTGATTCCAGAACAGAAATCTTTTTTAAAAATGACCCTGATGGCTTTTCTGGTAGGATCCGGCTTCTGGTTAATCAGCCTCTCGATGCACCTGGACCGAGACCTGTTAAGCGCCTGTATTGGCGTGGTGGAGCGCATGCTATTTGAGAAAGAGATGCCGCTATTTTTTATGCTGCAGCTGCTCGCGACTATGCTCTATTTTATGTTGCTGGCGATGTTTCTGCTGCGTACGATCTTCTGCATTCCACTGATGCTATTTCATGAGCTGCCCTATGCCGAGGCAAAGGCACTGAGTCACCGCGCAATCATCATCAACTTCCAGACGATGTGTACCGCACTGGTACTATGGGCAATTTTGCTACTGGGTACAATGGCGGTAGCCAATATACTTGTATTTGTGCTCTTTCCACTTTTGCCTGTCTATATCTTTGTCTGCTATCGCAGTATCTTTCTTGGGCAGGTAGAAAACAGCCCTGCCAGAACGGTTAACGCTGAGCTTGCCGCATCCACCCCCGGGGATAGCTCTTTTTTAACGGGCCGTACCAGGGCGAACTTCTAGAGCATCAATGGATAAAAGAAACCCAACGGCATCCTGGTCACTGCGACCGAGACAATAAAGAGAAACACCACCAGCGCCGCCAGCCATGCAGCAGCACGACCAATATCTGTTCTGGCGAGGCGAAGCGCCTCAATCCCAAGGCAGATATAAGCCACAAGCGCGAGCAATTTAGCGGTCAGCCACCCATCAGAAAAAGGGTATTGGCCAATCGATATAGTCAACGCGATGGCGGTGCCAAGCAAGAC
>DRLG01000156.1 GCA_011053135.1 Chromatiales bacterium | reverse complement strand
GGATGCAGCAGCCCGAGCTTTGCCGCATGCAGTGCCTGACGCTTAAAGGTACGCAGCACACCATTGAGCGCTTCGCCACACCCTTTGGGTATACGCAGACGGCCGCCGTAGACCGGGTCTCCCACAATTGGATGTCGGATATGCGCCATATGCACACGGATCTGGTGGGTTCGGCCGGTCTCCAGTTTCACCGAGAGATGGGTGTGGGCACGGTAACGCTGCGCCACCCGGTAGTGGGTGCGCGCCGCCTTGCCATTTCCGACCACCGCCATACGGGTGCGTACGGCAGGGTGGCGTCCGATCGCTGCATCGACTGTGCCTCCAGCCGTCATCACACCGTTCACCACGGTCTGGTATTCACGCTCAAATTCACGCCGTTGAATCTGCTCGGTCAGTACCTTTTGCGACTTAAGGGTACGCGCCACCACCAGCAGACCACTGGTCTCTTTATCTATACGGTGGACGATGCCAGCTCGCGGCACCAGGGTCAGCTCAGGCGCATGGTGGAGCAGTGCGTTCAACATCGTCCCCTCCCGATTGCCGGCCGCCGGATGAACCACCAGCCCGACAGGCTTGTTGATGACCAGCAGCGCTTCATCTTCATAGACGATGTCGAGTGGAATCGCCTCCGGCTGAGAGTCGACCTCCTCTTCCCGTTCGACCTGGATCTCAATCCGCTCGCCGCCACGCAATTTATCTTTTGAACGCAGCTGCTTACCATCGACCAGCACCGCACCATCACTCACCCACGACTGCAGCCGTGCGCGCGAATAGTCAGAAAAGAGCTGTGCCAGAATCTTATCGAGACGCTGCCCCGCCAGTTCATCGCCAACGGTCGCTGTAAAATGTTCCACTTCACTCATGACAAACTGCCACCCAACCCTTTTATTCACGTGCATATAAGCTCATAATCCATTCACAAGTGATCAACCTGCGTCGTACTAACGACATATAACCACTCATGTGGTGCCCTGCTAGATCCAGCTAGATCCGGCTAAATAAGGACACCCGGGATAACAGGAACTGAACCTATGCGACCAACCAACATAGTATACTGTTTTGTCACCGCATTATCGCTACTGCTCGCAGGCTGCGCCACCACCGGCGAGCATCACGCCGAACAGCAGCAGGCTAGCCAGCGCACGGCAGCCAGCACCCTCTATAGCGCCGGTAAAGAGGCGCTGAGTATTGGCAACCAGGCTGGGGCCATCCGCCATTTCAACGTACTGATCACACAGTACCCGGCCGATAAGTTTGCTCAGCAGGGAGAGCTTGAACTGGCCTACGCCTACCATAAAAGTGGCCAGACCAGCGCTGCCATCGCCACTACCGAACGCTTTATCGCAACTTATCCGCAACATAAAAACATCGACTACGCCTACTACCTGCGCGGTCTTACCGCCTCTGAAGCGGCACTCGCAAAATTTGATCACGGCACGGACTCAACACCCTATGAGGCTCCGATGGCGATCGAATTTCTCAACGAACTCATCAACCGCTTTCCTGACGGCAAATACAGTGAAGATACAGCCCAGCGTATTGACACCCTTAACGAGCGGATTGCACAGCAGCGGTTATTCTCGGCAAAACAGCAGTTAGACCAGAACAACCCGGCCAGTGCAGCCTTACTGGCCAAAAGTGTGATGGAAGAGTATCCGCAATCATCCGCCATACAGGAAGCAGCCGTTATCACAAACCAGGCCTACCAAATGCTTGAGCTGAGCGATGCAACAGAACCTCCAGCAGCCGTTGCGCAGACACCCACAACCACCAGCGGACCAGAACAGCCGGCGGCGACTATTACTCAGCCCAGCGCTACTGCGGATAACATGATGCCGCCTAGCAATACGATCAGAGAGACATCATGGGTGATTGCCCAACCCCCGGAGCGTTTTACCATTCAGCTGCTTGGCACCGAAAATGAGGCGCTGTTACGCCATCAGATCAAAAGCAATGGGCTATTAAATGAGGTCGCCTATTATAAAAAACTGCGTGAAGGCGCCCCGTGGTACTCACTGATCTACGGGAGCTACCATAGCCGGGAGGCCGCCACCGCCGCCGCTCAGGCTTTGCCACCCGCACTACGCAAGGGCAAACCGTGGATCAGAAAGATCGGCGACATCCAGGCCTCGCTCAGCGAATAATAGGCTATAATCCAACTCTAAAGAGAGAGGCGCCAAGCCTCTGAAGGTTTCGTTATTTAACCAGGCTGGATCCCATGCGTGCTTTATATCTCATTATCCCCTTACTGCTTGCAATGCTCTCGGGCTGTTCATCGCTGCAGGAGAAAGATGATACTGAACTCAGCGCGGAAGCTCTCTATGAGCGCGCAAAAAAAGCGCTTGATAGCGGTGATTATGAGATGGCTATCAGCCATTTTGATTCACTTGAGACCCGCTTTCCATTTGGCGTGTATGCACAACACGCCCAGTTGAACTCGGCCTACGCCTACTACAAATTCAATGAGCCAGAGTCGGCCATCGCCAATGCTGAACGTTTTATCAAAACCTATCCACGCCACAAAAATGTCGATTACGCCTATTATCTGCGCGGTCTGGCGAAGTTCAACCAGGACAAGGACAGCATCGACCGCATGCTTGATCTCGATATTACTGAGCGGGAACCCGGTTCAATTGAGGCCTCTTTTTTCTATTTCAAGGAGCTGGTTGAGCGCTACCCCAATAGTCGCTACAGCGCCGATGCAAGACAGCGCATGATCCACCTGCGCAATCTACTAGCGCAGCACGAACTGCATGTTGCCAGCTTCTATCTGAAACGCGGCGCTTTTGTTGCCGCAACCAATCGCGCAAAATATATCATTGAAAACCTCCCCCGCACCCCTGCGATTCCAGAAGCGCTCACCATCATGGCGGCGGCATATCAGCAGCTAGGGTTACCATCACTGGCTGAAGATACACTGCGCGTGCGTCGCCACAATTTCCCTGACTACACTGCCAGCCGCGCGCTGTAGGAAGCCACCGTTTTAAAAGCCAATACGAGGAGTAAGTATATGTGGGACTTCTTCGAAACAGTACGCCACCGACACTCGGTTAGAAAATACCAGACCACCACCCCGATCGAAGCAGGTAAGCTCCACGCCGTACTTGAGATGGCGTGTGCTGCCCCCTCTGCGGGCGACCTGCAGGCCTACCAGATCACAGTGATCGAAGAGCAGGCAACACGCGAAGCGTTGCAGGAAGCCGCCCATGGGCAGGCGTTTATCTCAGAGGCTCCGATCTGTCTGCTCTTCAGTGCCGACCCCGCTCGTTCAGCGCACTCCTTTGGTGAGCGCGGTTCTTCACTGTATGCGATTCAGGATGCCACCATCGCCGCCACCTATGCGCAGCTCGCGATTGTGGCGGCTGGCATGGGCTCCACCTGGGTCGGTGATTTTGATGACGTGGCGGTTAAATCTATACTCAACAGCGACGATGAACTTCAACCGATCGCTATCCTTAGCGTTGGCTACCCGGCGGAGCTACCAGAGCCGACACCGCGCCGCCACCTCGATGACGTGGTTAAATATTACCCATAAAAAAACGGGGTAACAGCACTGCCGCTACCCCGCTTCTGAACGACTCCTGAGAGCCACGATTTCTAACAATTCATAAAAAACTAAATCGCGTCGTTGTCCTCTTCACCGGTGCGAATACGAATAATACGCTGCACTTCACTCACAAAGATCTTGCCGTCGCCAATTTTTCCAGTTCGCGCAACTGTTGTAATCGTCTCGATACACTGATCTAGCTGCGCTTCCGCCACCACAATCTCAAGCTTGATCTTAGGGAGGAAATCGACAACATATTCCGCTCCGCGGTAAAGTTCAGTGTGCCCCTTCTGACGTCCAAAGCCCTTCACTTCCGTCACCGTCATGCCGGTAATACCGATCTCCGACAGCGCCTCGCGCACATCATCCAGCTTAAACGGTTTGATGACCGCCTCTACCTTTTTCATTGCCAGCTCTCCAGTTTGAGACCGTTGCACAACTCTTCTTTTCCCTCGGGCGGCGTTAAAAGCGTACTCAATCGGTTATTTATAGCGATAAACTCCCTCATTCCGTGCGCTTTTACCTGGCCAGAGAACAAAATGCCTATTCGTGAAAAGGTCTCAGTTTAACTTAAATTTTCACCACCAGTTTAAACTGATTCTATTCTGATATCACGCTTCATGAAAGCCAGAGGTGATCGGATAACGGCGGTCTCGCCCAAAGGCGCGCGCAGTAAGTTTTACCCCCGGTGGCGCCTGACGGCGCTTGTACTCATTACGCTTCACCATCGCCACCACCTGCTGCACCATCTCTCGATCATAACCGGCCTTTATAATCGCAGCGGGACTCATGTCCTGCTCGACATACATCTCCAGCACGGGGTCGAGAATTTCATAAGGCGGCAGGCTATCTTCATCTTTCTGATCTGGTGCCAGCTCTGCCGAAGGTGGACGCTCAATCACCCGCTGCGGAATCACCATCGAAACCGTGTTGCGATAACGGGCAAGACGATAGACCAGTAACTTTGGCACATCCTTTAACGGTGCAAAGCCACCCGCCATGTCGCCATAAAGGGTGGCGTAACCGACTGACATCTCACTCTTGTTGCCGGTGGTCAAGACAATCTTGCGCCCTTTATTCGAGAGCGCCATTAGGATGATGCCGCGGCAGCGCGCCTGAATATTCTCTTCAGTCGCATCGACTTGATCTCCGAGAAAGTCCGCTTGCAGAGCGCTCAGAAACGAGCGGTACATCGGTTCAATCTCAACCTGATGACACTTAACCCCCAGCGCCTTACACTCGGCAAAGGCGTCTTCAATACTCATCGCCGCGGTGTAACGAGATGGCATGGTGACCGCTTCCACATTGGCAGCACCGATCGCATCGACAGCGATAGCCAGCGTCAGGGCAGAGTCGATCCCGCCCGAGAGGCCAACCACTACACTATTAAAGCCGTTCTTCTGAATATAGTCACGCACCGCCAGTACGATTGCGCTGTAGACCATCACCTCATCGGCCGGCAGTGGTGTGATCCAGGCCGGTTGCGGCAGCAGCGAGCCGCTCTCATCAATCTCAAATTCAGCTACCATCAACGCTTCAGCCAGCATCGGTAGGCGTTGCGTCACCTCCCCTTTTGCGTTGATCACAAATGAGCCGCCATCAAAGATCAGCTCATCCTGCCCACCAACCAGATTCAGGTAGATGACCGGCAGGCCGCTCTCCGCCACACGCTGCGCCAGTACCGCTTCACGCGCCTGCTGTTTACCCAGATGAAAGGGGGATGCATTCAGGTTGATAACCAGCTGCGCGCCTGCCGACTTTGCACCATCCAGTGCGCGGGATCGCCAGATATCTTCACAGATCGAAAGCGCGATCCTGACGCCGTTGATCACCACAACCGTAGCGGCAGCAGGACCTGCACGAAAATATCGCTTCTCATCGAACACACTATGGTTGGGCAGCGCCTGCTTGAAGTAGCGGTGCTGAATCTCACCATCACGGATCACCGCTGCGGCGTTATAACAGTCATCCGCGTCGTAATGCGGATAGCCGAGCACGACGCTAATACCGCTCACACCCGCTTTAATCGCCGCCAGCGCCGCTTCGATCTGTGCGGCCATCGCCGGGCGCAGCAGCAGATCTTCCGGCGGATAGCCGGTTAATGTCAATTCAGGAAAAACGACTAGATCGGCTCTAAGTCGGTCACGCGCATCGAGCGCATGCGCTATCACCTTCAGACTGTTGCCGGCGATATCACCCACCAGCACATCGATCTGCGCCATGGCGACGCGTAATTTATTATCCAAAATAGCTCTCTTTCACACCGCTATCACGCGGTTACTACAATTGAAAGGGGATCACATAACCGTTTTCATAACCGCTATTCAGCTGGACAGACCTCCAGGATGCGATCTCCCATATCGGCAGGCGATTCTGCAATCGAGACGCCGGCATTTTTCAGCGCTTGAATCTTGTCGCTCGCCGTCCCTTTACCACCTGAGATAATAGCACCTGCATGACCCATCCGTTTACCCGGCGGCGCAGTCAGCCCGGCAATATAAGAGATAACCGGTTTGGTCACATTCGACTGGATATATTCAGCCGCCTCTTCTTCTGCTGTGCCACCGATCTCTCCCACCATCATGATCGCCCGGGTCTGCTCATCCTGCTCAAACAGCTCAAGGCAGTCGATAAAGTTCATACCGTGAATGGGGTCCCCGCCGATGCCGACACAGGTGCTCTGGCCAAGGCCGTTGGCAGTGGTTTGATGTACCGCTTCATAGGTCAGCGTGCCCGAGCGGGAAACCACCCCCACGGAACCCGGCTGATGGATCGCGCCCGGCATGATGCCGATTTTGCAAGCACCCGGGGTGATCACACCGGGGCAGTTGGGGCCGATCAGGCGGGCATCGTAATCGAGCAGCTGCGCCTTTACCCTGATCATATCCTGTACCGGAATCCCTTC
>DRLG01000155.1 GCA_011053135.1 Chromatiales bacterium | reverse complement strand
CTAAGGGATGTGCTGGCAGATCTCAACACCTATGGTGAGAGTGTGCGTGTGCAGGAGCGGCTGAATGAAGTGCTGGCGACGATGGC
The DNA here is from genome assembly GCA_011053135.1 of Chromatiales bacterium. GTDB lineage: Bacteria > Pseudomonadota > Gammaproteobacteria > SZUA-140 > SZUA-140 > SZUA-76. Next base: position 4,057 of record DRLG01000155.1, on the reverse strand, counting down.
CTGCCACGGCTCTGTGCGCGCCAACCGAACGCTGACACTACCCGAGATGAATGCGCTGTTACGTGATATGGAGCGCACCGAACGCAGTGGCCAGTGCAATCACGGCCGCCCGACATGGACGCAAATGAGCCTGGCGGAGCTTGATAAACTATTTTTACGCGGCAGGTAATTACAGCCCAAAAAAAGCCCGTGTCGCAAAGGGAGGGAGATGCGGAGCCACGGGCCAAGGGTGCTCAGATGATGTCCTGAGGGCGGTGCTGGAGAGGGAGAGATAACACCAGCACCAATATCTTCTATTATCCATACCTGTTCAGATAAAACCGTGATTATAGTCACATCTTTATAAGCGGGTGGTCATGCATGTTAATTTTCACTAATTGCAGATGAAAAAAACCCGTGTCGCAATGAGAGAGATGCGGGGCACGGGTTAAGGTTGCTTTGACGACGCGTGAAGGGTAAACGGAGGGGGGAGAGTGTGCCTCCTGTGCCTTCATGGTTCTATTATCGGCATTGATAGTAAAAAATACTGTGAGCCGAGTCGCAGTCCAGGGTTAACGGAAGGTTAACCGTTGGCGGCCAGTGTGTTGGCGATACCGATATAGTTGGCCGGGGTCATCTCAAGCAGGCGTCTCTTTTCTGCTGTCGGGATATCAAGCGTGTTGATGAAATCCTGAAAGACCTGCTGGGTGATGGTTTGACCCCGCGTCAGCTCTTTTAACTTTTCATACGGCTTTTCAATTCCGTAACGACGCATCACGGTTTGAATCGGTTCCGCTAACACCTCCCATGAGTTGTCGAGGTCTTGCAACATACGCGCCGGGTTGGCTTCTAGTTTTGAGATGCCTTTCAGACAAGAGCGGTATGAGATCAGGCTGTACCCCAGTCCGACCCCCAGGTTACGCAGCACGGTTGAATCTGTCAGGTCGCGTTGCCAGCGTGAAATCGGCAGCTTGCTGCCGAGGTGCTGGAAGATCGCATTCGCCATTCCGAGGTTGCCTTCCGCATTTTCAAAGTCGATCGGGTTGACCTTGTGCGGCATGGTTGATGAACCCACTTCCCCCTCAACGGTGCGCTGTTTGAAATAGCCGAGAGAGATATAGCCCCAGATATCGCGGGAATAGTCGATCAGAATCGTATTGAAATGAGCGATTGAATCGAAATACTGGGCGATAAAATCATGCGGTTCGATCTGTGTGGTATAGGAGTTCCACTCCAGCCCCAGGCTGGTGACAAAACGTTGCGAAAATTCGTGCCAGTCGATTTCAGGATAGGCGGCATAGTGGGCGTTATAGTTGCCGGTCGCGCCGTTGATTTTACCGAGCACCGGTGAAAGGATAAATTGATCGCGCTGGCGTTCCAGACGCCGCGCAACATTGGCCATCTCTTTGCCCAGTGTGGTGGGCGAGGCGGTCTGCCCGTGGGTGCGCGCCAGCATCGGCTGCTCTGCATATTTGTGCGCCAGCAGGGTAACCGTGCCGATAAGATCATCCATTATTGGCGAGATTACCTGCGTTCTACCTTCACGTAACATCAGGGCGTAGGCAAGGTTATTGATATCTTCCGAGGTGCAGGCGAAGTGGATAAACTCACTCACGGCATTTAGCTCGGCATTATTAGCCACCTTCTCTTTGAGATAATACTCAACCGCCTTCACATCATGATTGGTAGTGCGCTCAATGGTTTTGACCTGCTCAGCATCATTGAGCCCAAAGTTGTCGATGATCCCCTGCAGGTGGGCGTTGGCGCTCTCGCTCAGGGGCGGCACTTCTTTGATCTCAGCGCAGTCGGCGAGTGCCTGAAGCCAGCGTATCTCAACCACTACTCTAAAATAGATCAGACCGTATTCGCTAAAGATTGGGCGCAGTTCGTTGACCTTGTCGCTGTAGCGACCATCAATCGGAGAGATAGCGGTGAGAGTATTGAGTTCCATTGTTGACCTGCTGAATTGCTTAATCGGAATCTGCTGCATTATACAGAAATTCCCCTGCATTTTGCGCGATAAATTTTCGTTTGAACATCAACTGCAGACGGGTACCGCCGCACTGATGCCATAAAATGGTTGAACGAATCGCCGCAAGTAACAGAGCCCGCACCTTGTTAGCATTATCTGGATTGGCGAGATAGCCCTGCTCACCGTTGACGATGATGCGCGGTTTGATATTACTGATGGTGTTGACATAGAGGTCGGCAATGCTGGCGACCACATTTTCATGCGTGACCGGGTAGTGCTCTGTCTGAGCTCGCACGCGCTCAATGCCGTTACTGAGAGTTGCAAGCATCGCCCTGTTTTTTGTGAGCTTGCCGGTGAGGTGCATGATGGTGACGATATATTTGGTCAACTCCATGTCTCGCTTATCTGTCTCCTCTCCAAACTGCTCCTGCAGCAGTTTGAGTCCGAGCGATAACCCTTCAGTGCTGCCGCCATAGACGGCCAACGTGTTGGGTGGGTCACTTTCAAGAATGCTTTGCAGGCTGGTCTCGAACGCCTTCTCATCGACGCTGTTGGTGGTCGCCACATTCTGCACCAGACGGGTTGCCTGGAATATGCCAGCGAGGGCGAGTATTTTTTCGTTAGCTGCATGACTCATGGTATTTGCCTTTACTGCTATTTCAGTTGTTGATATCGGATAGGGTGTCGCCAATTTGATCGATAATACCGCCGCCGAGACACTCATCACCATGATAAAAAACGACTGACTGGCCGGGCGTGACAGCGCGCTGTGGCTGTTCGAACAGCACGCTTGCAGTGCCGTTATCAATCGATGTGATCGTGCAGGGTTGATCCGTCTGGCGGTAGCGCACTTTGGCGCTGCAGCGGTAAGGGGTTGTTGGTGGAACGCCGCTAACCCAGTGCAGCTCAATAGCATTCAGCGCCTGTTTGAATAGTGCCGGATGATCACTTCCCTGTGCGACCAGCAGTACATTATCGTCCAGGTTTTTAGCGACGACATACCAGGGTTCACCGCTGCTATCCTCTTTTAGTCCGCCGATTTTCAGTCCTTTTCGCTGGCCGATGGTGTGAAACATCAGGCCGTCATGTTGGCCAATGGTCCTGCCATCAAGTGTCTGAATCTCGCCTGGTTGAGCGGGGAGATAGGTGTTAAGAAAGGTTTTAAATTCACGCTCGCCAATAAAGCAGATGCCGGTGCTATCTTTCTTGGCGTGATTTTCAAAGCCGGCTTCAGCTGCCATTGCGCGCACTTTCTCCTTAGGTAGTTCGCCTAATGGAAATAGTGTTTTCGAAAGCGGGCCCTGACCCAGCGTGTAGAGAAAATAACTCTGGTCTTTGTTGTTGTCTCTACCCTTGAGCAGCTTGAAGCGGCCCTCTGTTTCAGCGATACGCGCATAGTGGCCAGTGGCGATCTTATCGGCACCCTGTTGCAGCGCGTAATCAAGAAAGGCTCTGAACTTGATCTCTTTGTTGCAGAGGATATCTGGATTGGGTGTGCGACCACTTTTGTACTCATCAAGAAAATATTGAAAGACGCGGTCCCAGTATTCGCTGGCAAAATTAACGGCGTCCATCGGGATGCCAATTTTGTCGCACACCCGCATCGCATCTTCTGCATCGATAGCTGCCGGGCAGCTGCCGTCGGGGTCTCTATCCTCCCAGTTTTTCATGAAGACTCCGCTGATCGACAGCCCCTGACGATGCAGCAGTAGCGCGGTGACGGATGAGTCGACGCCACCGGACATGCCGACGATGATCTGTTGAGTGGCTGAGCTGTTCATTTTACGAGCGGTGCGACAACGATTAGCGGTTTCTGAAAAGGGTGAATGATAGCAAATCCTGCACTCTTTGGCAGTTTGGTGATGATCAATTATGGGTTCTGAATAGTGCGATATTCACCGGGGGAGAGCGTTCCGAGTCGCCACTGACCGATCGCACAGCGAACCAGACGGAGTGTGGGGAAGCCGACAGCGGCCGTCATTCGTCGTACCTGGCGGTTGCGACCTTCACTGATTTTTATCTCCAGCCAGGCGGTCGGAATCTGCGCGCGATAACGAACCGGTGGGGTGCGAGGCCAGATCTCAGGTGGTTTAATGCGTCGGACTT
>DRLG01000154.1 GCA_011053135.1 Chromatiales bacterium | reverse complement strand
CAGTGCACTTTTGCACTCGGCACATTTTGGCTGATCGCCCAGACGATTAGCTGGAAACTGGTTGATGGTGTTGCATTGAGGGCAAACAAGCCTTGTTTTATCGCTCATGGATCATCTTTCCGCTGTGTTGGTTTACTGTGATATAAGGGCGCTGTTGAAGATCTACAAGAGTGAACTGTTTAATCCTCGGATGATCTAAAATAGACTCTGATTAATCGCCTTCTCTCTCATTGTGAGCAGGGGGTAGCGGGGTGGAACCCCAGATCCTTCAGGAGGGCAATCTCGATGTGTGATGAGTCGTTGCGTTAAGCGATGGCTTTATCGCTTCACACCTCGTCATGAAGCTGAGTCAGCAGCTCCCTGAAGAGGGCGTTACTTTTGTTGCGGTGATGCTATCAATCGATCCCGCAGTAGATCAACCGTTAAGCCCTGCAGCAACTCCTCTGCTGTAATGGCTCGCTCTTCATCAATCAATCCTACTGAAAAGGCGAGATGTCCGATCAGATCTGCCGCACTTTTCTCTTGCTGTTGCCATGCTTCAAGTGAATCGGAGCCATCGCGTTTCGAGAGCCGTGCGCCAGTATCATCCAGCATCAACGGTACATGCCAGAAATCAGGAGTGGGATAACCGAGCGCTTCAAAGAGCGCGATCTGTCGTGCAGTGGAGTCGAGTAGATCGGCACCGCGTACCACATCGGTAATGGCCATTAGCCCATCATCGACCACCACTGCGAGTTGATAGGCGAAGAGACCATCGGCCCGTTTGATCACAAAGTCACCCACCTCACGGTCGAGCGATTGAGCGATATTGCCCAGGATACGGTCTTCAAACTCAATCGTGCGTACGGGCGCTTTGTAACGCCATGCGGCTACCTTTCCGGGATGGTGTTTTTCCATTTTGGCGCGCTGTTTGATGTCGCGGCAGGTGCCAGGGTAGATCAGCCCGTGTTCATGCGGTGCGCTGGCGGCGTGTTGAATATCTTTACGCGAGCAGTAGCAGGGGTAGACCAACCCCTGGTCGAGCAGTTGTGCAAACGCATCCTCATAAAGTGCTGTGCGTTGCGACTGGTAGTAGGGGGCGGCATGACCACCGATATCGGGCCCTTCATCCCAGTCGAGCCCTAGCCAGTGGAGATCGTCGATCAGCTGTTCGCTGCTGCCGGGTCTGGTGCGTGGTAGATCCAGATCTTCGATGCGCAGGATGAATGGCTGCGATGTCAGTCGTGCCTGAAGCCATGCGAGCAGTGCGGTGCGCAGGTTGCCAAAGTGGAGTGGGCCGCTGGGGCTGGGGGCGTAGCGTCCGCTCATGGTTTTTTGTCTGTGATCGGCATGAATCTGAGAGAACTTGTCTGAAGATGGTTTATTTTGCCATGAAATGGCAATTGGCCGGAACGAATTCATGGTTTTTCGTGGTATCCGGATGGTATCTGCCATCGGAAACCGCTATACTTTTGCCCAATATTATAAAAACAATAACAATAATATATTGTTGCGTGGTTTGGGGGGGTGTGATTCCTTGGCGGCGATTTGCCGTTAAAGATCGGAAGTTTGCAGGATAGCAGTGACATCTAGCGCCTTTTTCAAGGCTCCTTTATTTTCACATTGCATCAATAAGCACATTTTAGAATTGAATACGCAACGACGCGTTGACTAATTGAATAGTGATAATGACTAAAAAGAATAGTTTCACCAGAGAAGAACTCCTGAGCTGTGCAAATGGCGATCTGTTTGGGCCAGGTAACGCGCAGCTACCTGCACCACCGATGTTGATGCTGGATCGTATTATCACCATTAACGAAGATGGCGGCACTTATGGCAAGGGGCAGATTATCGCGGAGCTAGATATTAACCCTGACCTGTGGTTTTTCGACTGCCATTTTAAGAATGACCCTGTGATGCCGGGCTGTCTTGGGCTTGATGCAATGTGGCAGCTGGTCGGCTTTTATCTTGGCTGGATGGGTGGCCCTGGGCGGGGGCGGGCTCTCGGCTCTGGTGAGGTTAAATTCTACGGTCAGGTGACCCCTGACAACAGGCTAGTGACCTATAAGATCGATCTGAAACGTGTCATCATGCGTAAACTGGTGATGGGGATTGCAGATGCCGTGATGGAAGTAGACGGCAAAGAGATTTATTCCACAAAGGATTTACGAGTTGGACTGTTTACCTCAACTGAGAATTTCTGAGGCATAGCGTCAAGCGGGAGAAGGTTAAGTGAGACGAGTCGTAATTACCGGTATCGGAATCGTATCAAGCATTGGTAATAACAGAGATGAGGTGCTGGACTCCTTACGCAGCGGTAAGTCTGGTATTGAGTTTAGTGAAGAGTATGCAGACCTTGGTTTTCGCTCTCATGTACATGGCCCGATCAAGCTGGATCTGGCTGAGCTTATCGACCGTAAGAAGTTGCGCTTCATGGGTGAGGCAGCGGCCTACAACTACCTCGCGATGCAGCAGGCGATTGAAGATGCAGGGCTTTCCGAAGAAGATGTTTCAAACCCTCGTTCGGGGCTGATCGTCGGTTCTGGCGGCGCCTCCAATAAAAATATAGTACTCGCGGTAGATACACTGCGCAGCCGTGGTGCAAAACGTGTCGGCCCCTATATGGTACCGCGCACAATGGGCAGCACTACCTCGGCGAATCTTGCGACTGCATTCAAGATTAAAGGGATCAACTACTCGATTAGCTCCGCCTGCTCGACCAGCGCACACTGTATTGGTAATGCGGTAGAGCAGATTCAGCTCGGTAAACAGGATCTGATGTTTGCTGGGGGTGGTGAAGAGGTTGAGTGGAGTATGACCGTGCTGTTTGATGGCATGGGCGCACTTTCATCAAAATATAACGATGCGCCGCAGACGGCATCGCGCACCTATGATGCCAATCGTGATGGTTTTGTGATCTCGGGTGGGGGTGGTCTTGTCGTACTCGAAGAGCTGGAAAGGGCGCAGGCGCGTGGCGCCAGAATCTACGGTGAAGTGGTCGGTTATGGGGCGACATCAGATGGCTACGACATGGTGGCGCCTTCGGGTGAAGGGGCGGAGCGCTGTATGAAACTGGCGCTATCGACTGTCGACATTCCGGTTGATTACATCAATACTCACGGTACCAGCACCCCTGTGGGTGATGTTAAAGAGCTAGAGGCGATTCGCAATGTCTTTGGTGACAACATTCCTGCATTCTCTGCAACCAAGTCGCTCACAGGCCACGCGCTGGGTGCGGCGGGTGTCAATGAGACCATCTATTCGCTGCTGATGATGGAAAATGATTTTATCGCCGCATCGGCTAATATCACAGATCTCGATCCAGCGGCTGAAGGGATGCCGGTCGTGCGCGAGACTCAGAACGGTGTGAGACTAAACTGTGTGATGTCGAACAGCTTCGGCTTTGGTGGCACCAACGCAACGCTGGTGGTAAAGCGTTTCGAATAAGTGCCGGGTT
>DRLG01000153.1 GCA_011053135.1 Chromatiales bacterium | reverse complement strand
CTAAGCAGAAAAAAGAGATTGCTGAGAAAATTGTTACAGAAGAGGCCCAGATTCATGAAGGTGCTGTCATTCTCTCTATTGATGGTTTTGATAAAGAGGGTGAAAAAGTGTTGGTTCTTGAATTATTGGCTAAGGCTTTGCCGCGCTTACAACAGGAAAATGACGACAATCTGGAACATGCGTCAAAGGCTATTCAGGCTGCCGAGGGGGTCGAGAAAGAGATTGCAACGATGCGCGAGGCCATGGACAAGGCACGAGAAGCCGTCGTGCAGTTGGAGCGGGAGACTCAAACTGCCAGCCACAAAAAGGAGTCTGCCGAGTTGGCGGTTGATCGGGCCAATAAGGAAGTCGCAGTGTTGGCGGCGACGGTGCAGAAATCACAGGATGAGTTACTACGTGAACTCTCAAAGTATGGAATCAAGCACTTGGCTTTGGATGCGTTGGATAATGTCCTGAGTGAGTTAACCACACGTCGAGAGCAGTGGCTTTCTCAACAAGAGAACAAAACCGAAATTGAAAAGCAACTCCCCTCCCTAGTGTTTCAGGTGCAGCATCAAGCCGAGCAAATCACTCAGTTTGAAGGTGAACTGAAAAAACATCAGGGTGAGCTTGATGCCTTAATCCGTGAACGAGACGATTTGGCTCGTTCACGGCAGACGCTCTTCGGTGATAAAAGCCCCGATGATGAAGAATCCCGTCTCTCCTCAGTCATCGATCAATGCGATAAGCATCTCGACGATTCGCGCCAACGGCTCAATTCTGCAACCCAGGATCTCGACAAACTGAAAAATAGTATTGAAACGATTGAAAAGACAATGCTTACCCGAGCGGATAAACTGAAGACTGAGGAAGCAGCATTTCAGGCTCGACTTAGCCTATTTGGCTTCAGTAATGAGGTGGATTATCAGGCAGCCTGTCTTCCTGAAGATGAGCGTAACAGTTTAATGCAGCAAGCCCAGCAGTTGGATGCTGAACAAGCGGCGTTGGATGCAAGGTATCAGGATAAAACCACCCTGCTAAAAACTGAACAACAAAAACAGGTGACGGATCAACCTCGTGAGCTGCTTGCACAAGCGTTAGAGACGCTTGCAAATAGCCTGAAGGAACTCCAACAGATGCTTGGTGGCATCCAGCAGAAGCTAAAAGACAATAATGATTTGAGGTGCAAACAACAAGAGCGAGCAAAAGCCATTGACGCACAAAAACGTGAATCCTCACGTTGGGATACGCTGCATGAATTGATCGGTTCAGCCGATGGCAAGAAATACCGCAACTTCGCCCAGGGTTTGACCTTTGAAATGATGGTCGGTCATGCAAACCGACAATTGCAGAAAATGACGGATCGCTATCTGTTGATCAGAGATGATAGGCAACCGCTGGAGCTGAATGTGGTGGACAGTTATCAAGCGGGTGAAATCCGCTCAACCAAGAACCTGTCGGGCGGTGAGAGCTTTATCGTCAGCCTCTCCCTGGCGCTTGGTCTATCCCACATGGCCAGTAAAAACGTCCGGGTTGACTCACTATTTCTGGATGAAGGCTTTGGTACCCTGGATGAAGATGCGTTGGATACAGCCCTAGAGACTCTTGCCGGGTTGCAAGAAGACGGCAAACTGATCGGCGTGATTTCGCATGTATCAACACTCAAAGAGCGCATCAGTGCCCAGATACAGGTAAGTCCTCACACAGGTGGAAGGAGTGTGATCAGTGGGCCGGGATGTGGTAAGCCGGATCAGGAGCTGGAAGGATAAAACTATATTACCATATTAGACGTGGTTTTTCGCTGGCTGCTGCTTGCCAAATCATAAAAATCTAGTAAGATACGCCTCTCTTGAGTTTTCAACTATCTTCTGTTGTGGAAAACGCTGGTGGTATGTTGGTTTCTTTACCGCTTGCTATTATTAGCCGGTGGAAGTGCCAACAACCTCGTTAGCCGAAATACGCGGTTTTGAGAAACGAGGTCTCGAAGTTGTTTTTCTATAATGATCAGTAACTTGGGTGGTTACCGGTAAAACAGGAATAGAGTCGCATCCCCTTGGGGACACCATATTATTCCTGTCTTCGACCTGAATCCTGTAAAAGATTTTACAATCTAAGGATTCTGGATTAAGGGCAATCTTTTCCACTATGTTAATCAGCGTATCCTTCATTGCTTCTGAATTGCCTTGGTTTAGGCGTTCTTCAAGCTTTCTCGATATCTTTCTAAATATGGTCTTCCGTGATGTTGCGGAATACTGTTGTGGTGGCAGAGTGGCCTCACGACCACAATGCCCCAATCGGCACAGCAAAAAGCCGATCACCAAATGCTGTGGTGTGATCGCCATCATAAAGCAAGATACCCAGCTTGAATCGCTCACCAGCAATATTTTTGAAGTGCTCTAAACCGGCAAAGTCTTTGGTTGTCAAAGTTGCCGAAGCTTTCACCTCTATGGCAAAACAATCGCCCATGGCGTCTTCAATGATAATGTCCACCTCTACTTTCTTTTTGTTTCTGTAGTGGTAGAAATTGAGTTGCTTGTTAATCCAACTTGCTTGTTTACGTAACTCGTTATAAACAAAGGACTCTAATAGAAGCCCAAAAATCTCCGGTTGCTGAATTAAACGCTTGCTGTTTAACTCACGAACAGCGCAAATAATCCCCGTATCTGTGGGGTGTATTTTAGGTGTTTTGATGAGGCGTTTATACTCATTGGAATGCCATGCAGGTAATCGTTCAACGAGAAATAGCTGTTCCAGCAGTGCCATATATTTTTTTATCGTGACATGGCTTAATCCCAGCTTACTCCCCATCTCTGAGAGGTTAGATAATTTTCCTGCATAAAAGGCGGTCAACCTAAACAGTTTAGTCATCAACTCCGGGTGGTCTATATGCGTTAAATCCAGAATGTCACTTTGAATCAAGCTGTTGATATATTGTTGGTACCAGGCTGTACTGCGTTGTTCAGTTGCGCGTTGTAAAGGCTCAGGAAAACAACCCACAACAATGCGTTGAACCAGATGGTCACGAATACGCTTATCATGGCTTGTGGGAACCTCTTGCGAAAGTAACTTGGTTAAAAATGTGGGCTGATTACCTTGAATTTCACACTCTGAGAGGGGGCTAAGGCGCACAGACTCCATACGCCCCGCCAATGAATCAGATAGTCTTGGCAAAAGCAGGGCATTCGCTGAGCCGGTCAAAAGAAATCGCCCAGGGATGCGGTCTTCATCAACGGCTTGTTTGATCGATACAAACAGCTCAGGTAGCCGCTGTACTTCATCTATTGCGATTCTTTTTTTTGCGGGGAGGTTGCGGATAAACCCAACAGGATCATTCTGTGCAACCTCAAATTGAGTTTGATCGTCCAGGTTTATATATTCCCAAGAGTCATCGATTATATTTTTAACCAATGTGGTTTTACCCGACTGGCGCGGCCCCATTACAAACACAACGGGCGTGTCTGTTAAGGCAGTTTTGATCTTTTCGGCAGAAAAACGATGGTACATATAATTGGATGGCTCCTAACTATGTGATTATTAAGCAACTATCTATTTACGACCAAAGTGCTGTCTAGTTGCAAACGAAGCGCTGCTAAATTGAAATCAATCAAGGGGCTGATTGTAATCGATATAAGGGCCAATTGAAAGTAGGTGCGCGTCTGATTGAAAGCGCGGATTGTTTCTATATCAGTGTCGTTTTTCCTCAGAGTGAGCATAGAAAAATATTTAATTCGGTCAAAACGACTGCCGAAGTTTTGCCGGAATGAGTTAAGCATTGTACCGCATTGTTACGCAAAATCGGGCAACGGACGCGCCACAAGTTGCTGATATTTATACTAAAAACATTCGCCCAGATAACTACGAACCAGGCGGTCGGAGGTTCGAATCCTTCCGGGCGCGCCATTTTTTAAAGAAGCCTACCCACCCGGGCGGGTTTTTTTGTGCCCAGAATTTGAGCAGCCACCACAGGCTCTTTAGGTCTCACAAAGCGGCTATTAATCGCGTAGCAAAATACGCGCTCACACCTCTTTAAGATACTCCCCAGAATATTGAAAAGAGCTGGGTGTCCGTTATCGTTCCACCAAACTCTGTTTGACGAGGGCTCTCCTCAATCACCCTCACTCAGGTGATTAAGAACACCCTCTGGTTGGACACAATGTACCTCGGTATGGGGGATTGTTTTAGGGAAAGATTGATCACCTTCATCTTAACTTCGCCAGGGATTATTCTGGTGATATGGAGTCTTGTAAATATATTCTGATACTCGATTTTGAGAATTCTTTATTCTTGCTGCTGTTTTCTTTAGAGGTGGGTATGAATTACATGATTCTATTATTAAAGTCCTGCTTTATTTTGCAGATATCTGGAGCATCTGAATGTGCCGATGATAGTTATGCTGTGAAAGTTAAGAGGATGAGTTGCGATCACTACTATTGGCACGTTTTTCATGAACAGTTAATGATGACCGGAGTGATCTGTGAACAATGTGATAAGAAAGGACGAACTGCTTTTATCGACTCAGGGAGCGTTTAATGCTGCAGAGTTCGTACTTGAGTACCTCTCTCAAATCAATGTGGATAAAATTTTTGGGGTACCGGGTGGCGCAATAGAGCCGCTGTTTGATGCTGTTGCCCGTTTTAATCGTGATAAAGGCCAGAAACCGGCCATCGATCTGATTACATCTCGTCATGAAACCGGTGCAGTATTTATGGCGGATGGTTATGCCAGAGAGAGTGGGCGTCTCGCTGTCTGCTGTGCTACCACTGGCCCGGGGTCAACTAATATGATTACGGGTATCGCATCGGCTTATACAGATCAGATTCCGATGCTGGTACTGACTCCACAAACATCGATGGCCGGGTTTGGTAGGCAAGAGCTGCAGGACTCATCGGATGATTCTGTTTCGGTCGTGACGATGCTCTCTCGTTGCACTCGCTATAACTCAATGGTAACGCATATAGATCAGCTAAAATATAAGCTGACAAAGGCTGTGAAAAGAGCGCTGACATACCCTTGTGGTCCGGTGCATTTGAGTATTCCTATGGATATCTGGCATCAGGCTGTTGATGCGGAACTACCACCTGTGGCAAGTGGGGTGAAAGTGCAGTGCCATGACAGCTATGAGCAGCTAAATTATGAAAAATTATGCCAACTGCTAAGCGGTAATCATAAAAGTCTCTTTCTGCTGGGTGTCGATAGCCTGCCACACATCAGGACGATTATTGAATGTGCAGAAATAATTGGTGCTGAAATTGTCACCACAGCTGCTGCCAAAGGGGCCATTTCAGCGAATCATCCGCTGTATCGAGGTGTAATAGGGTTTGCTGGCCACCAGCAGGCAATAGAGCTGCTGTATGGCGATGAAACGGATCACATTGTTGTTATTGGGAGCAACTTAAGCCCGTTTGAAACAGCCGGCCTGTCAAGTTGTGACGCTATTATGAGTAAAGTGCTATGTGTCAATTTCCCACTGAGTGATGATTTTGTCTATGAAACAGCTCATCTACAGCTGTATGGAAATCTGGAGAAGATATTCGATGATCTAAAGAATTATCTCCACAAACGACAGGTGATTGATCGTTTCACGCATAAGAGATCAATCCATAGCCAGCGTTGCAACGTTATTCAATATGGTGGTTTTTCTAAGATGGGTGTTGATGGCCGTATTCCTTCATCTACCTATATTGACCAGCCGAATAAAGAGGCGCTTGTGAAACCTCAGTATTTAATGGGTAAACTACCCGGCCTGCTCCCTTCGAAGAGTCGCTATCATATTGATGCGGGTAATTCATGGGCGTGGGCAACCCATTATCTTCACCTGAACTCGGTGTTGAATTATCGAATTGCGATGGGCTTTGGTTCGATGGGTTGGGCGATTGGTGCTGCGGTTGGTGCTGCCTCTGCTCAGGATGAGGCGCCAGCGGTATGCATTACCGGTGATGGGAGTTACCTGATGAGTGGGCAGGAAATTACAGTGGCAGTTCAGTTACAGCTCCCTGTCATTTTTGTTGTTTTGAATGATCACGCCTTTGGAATGGTAAAACATGGTCAGCGACTGGGTGGTGCAGAAGCGATAGGTTTTGAACTACCCCCTGTCGATTTCGCAATGATGGCGCGCGCCGTAGGTGCAGTTGGAATAAGTGTAGAAAATGCACAGCAGCTAGATGAGCTGGAGATCGACCAGCTACTCGATACAAAAGGCCCGGTGTTACTGGATATTCATATCGACCCAGAAGAGGTGCCGCCGATGGCATCGCGGATGAAAGAGCTGGGAAGAGGATAACCCTGCGCTATCATCAACGACTGCTACCCTTATCAAGCGCTATCATCTCCAGTAATGCCGTAATGGCATCGATACGATCCTGCAGCGCCGGGAGTTGCATCGTAAAGCGCAGCTTCTCCTGGCCGTCGAGTTTATAGGTGTTGGGCTTGCGCTGGATCAGATTAATAATCTTCATCGGGTCAACATTGGGCTGCTCCCCAAAGACGATGCGTCCGCCGTGAGCCGCCGCTTCGATCTTGCGTATACCAAGAGGTGCGGCAGTCAGTTTTAGTTCGGTAACAGTGATCAGGTTCTTAGCCGCTTCTGGTAGCAGCCCAAAACGATCAATCATTTCGACCTGTAACTCACGTAGTTCAGCGCTGTCGCTGGCATTGGCGATCCGTTTGTAGAGTACCAGTCGGCTGTGAACATCAGGCAGGTAATCTTCCGGTAGTAGTGCGGGGACACCAAGATCGATCTCGGATCCGCTCTGTAGCGGCTGCAGAAGTTCAGGTTGTTTACCGGCCCTGAGTGCGGCGACGGCGCGATCCAGCAAGTCGGTGTACATCGAAAAACCGATCTCCTGAATATGGCCACTCTGTTCATCGCCGAGGAACTCACCTGCGCCGCGAATCTCAAGGTCATGTGTCGCAAGGGTAAAACCTGCCCCCAGCTCTTCGATCGATTCTATCGCCTCAAGCCGTTTTTCGGCATCTCGAGTCATGCTGTTTTTCGGTGGCGTGATCAGATAGGCGTAGGCCTGATGGTGGGAACGACCGACGCGGCCACGCAGTTGATAGAGTTGCGCAATGCCGAGTTTATCGGCGCGGTTGATAATGATGGTGTTGGCGTTCGGAACATCGATGCCGCTTTCGATAATGGTCGTGCTAACTAGAATATTAAAACGTTGATGGTAGAAGTCGAGCATGATCTGTTCCAGCTCACGTTCGTTCATCTGCCCATGAGCAAACTTTATCTGCGCCTCTGGCATCAGTTTCTTAAGCGCTTCGGTAGTCTTCTCAATGGTACGCACTTCATTATGCAGAAAATAGAGCTGTCCACCACGACGGATCTCACGCAGGCACGCCTCACGAATCAGCGTGTCATTCCACTGTCGAACAAAGGTTTTGATGGCGATACGACGCAGTGGTGGTGTGGCGATAATCGAAAGATCACGAATGCCCGTTAGCGCCATATTCAGTGAGCGGGGAATCGGTGTTGCGGTAAGGCTCAACGTATCAACATCGCTACGCAGTGATTTCAGCTGCTCTTTCTGCTTAACGCCAAAACGGTGCTCTTCATCGATAATAAACAGGCCGAGGTTTTTAAACTGGATGTTGCCGCTGATCAGCTTATGGGTGCCAACAACGATATCGACCTTGCCATCCGCGATCTTTTTTAACGCCTCATCACCCTCTTTTCTGGTGGTAAAGCGTGATAATACGGCCACCTCAACCGGCCAGTCGGCAAAACGGTCTTTAAAGTTCTGGAAATGCTGTTGTGCCAGCAGCGTGGTGGGCACCAGCACCGCCACCTGGGCTCCCCCCTGTACCGCGATAAAGGCGGCACGCATCGCCACCTCTGTCTTGCCAAAGCCGACATCGCCACAGATGAGGCGATCCATCGGTTTATCGTTGGTCATATCATTGATCAATTCAATGATCGCCTCCTGCTGGTCCGGTGTCTCTTCAAACGGAAAGCCAGCGGCAAACGAGGTGTACTGCTCATCAACGACCGGAAAGGCGTGGCCCTTGCGTGCTGCGCGTCGTGCGTAGATATCCAGTAACTCAGCCGCAACATCGTGTGCTCGCTCGGCGGCCTTACGCTTCGCTTTGCTCCAGGCCTCTGTGCCGAGGCGATGTAACGGCGAGCGCTCTTCAGAGACGCCCGCATAACGGCTGATCAGGTGTAGTGAAGAGACCGGTACATATAATTTGTCGCCACCTGCATATTCGAGCAGCAGGTATTCGTTAGTCTGGCCGCCGGCATCGAGTGTCTGTAATCCGAGGTAACGCCCGACGCCGTGCTCTTCGTGTACTACGGGTGAACCAGCGGTGAGTTCGGTTAGATTCTTGACTACTGCTTCAACATCACGCCCACGCTTTTTACGGCGACGGCGCTGCATCACCTGCTCACCAAAGAGCTGCGATTCGCTGATGATCGCCAGCTTTCCTGTTTCACTGGCAGCGCTGTCGAGTACCATCCCTTCATCAAAGGGGGCAACGG
>DRLG01000152.1 GCA_011053135.1 Chromatiales bacterium | reverse complement strand
TCTCAAAACAGATAACGCGGTTGCGGCTATCGAGAAAGAGGCAGGCAAATAGCTCAAAATCGTAATCGCGTAGCTGAGCGAGCAGAAAGCGGCGTGTGTCGTCCGGTGAGCTAAGCGGATCGCTCCGCTCCAGCGTTTCACGCAGGTAGCGCCTGCTCATCTCCAGCACCGCTTGCAGCTGTACAAATTTGGCGGTGCCGAGTCCGGCGCTCTGACAGAAACGGTCATGGTCGGCACTGAGTAGTGAGCGCAATGTGCCGTATTCGCTCAGCAGATCGCGGGCAAGGTCCACCGCCGTTTTGCCGCGAATCCCGGTGCGGAGAAAGATCGCGAGCAGCTCTGCATCAGAAAGCGCTTCTGCACCGCGCAGTTGCAGCTTCTCCCGCGGGCGTTCAGCGACGGGCCAGTCTGTGATGGGTGGCATGGTCACCTCCGTGTGAATGCCGGTGATTAAGTCGCACTATAGTACAAGTCATCGCGCTGATTAAATGTTATCTTACGCCTTTTATTTGCAGGGGCTTTTTGCAGGGTTTACCTGGATGGCTGGCGGTATATTGATTCTATGAGTAGTTTGGCGAATAAACGGATCCTGTTGGGGGTGACCGGCAGCATCGCAGCATACAAAAGTGCGGAGCTGGTGCGCCGCCTGGCTGAGGCGGGGGCGACCGTGCAGGTGGTGATGACCGATGCGGCTCAGGCCTTTGTGACACCATTCACGCTGCAGACGCTGTCGGGGCGACCTGTTCATACTGCGTTGATGGATGCCGATGCTGAGGCAGTCATGGGCCATATCGAGCAGGCGCGCTGGGCCGACCTGATTTTGATCGCGCCTGCAAGCGCCAATTTTATTGCGAAGCTGGCGCAGGGTGAGGCGGATGATCTGCTTTCGGCGATCTGTCTCGCCAGTGAGGCACCGCTGTCGGTTGCCCCGGCGATGAATCGACAGATGTGGGCAAATGCCGCCACACAGCAAAATGTGGCGACGCTTGCTGCACGCGGTGTGCGGCTATTGGGCCCTGCAGCGGGTGAGCAGGCGTGTGGCGAAGTGGGCGAGGGGCGTCTGCTGGAGCCAGAGCAGATTGTCACCATCTGCGCTGAGCAATTTAAAGTGGGATTGCTCGCAGGCCGGCGTCTCCTGATCACGGCGGGACCTACGCAGGAAGATATCGACCCTGTGCGCTACCTCTCAAATCGTAGCTCCGGCAAAATGGGCTTTGCGCTCGCGGCGGCGGCGGTTGAGGCGGGTGCACGGGTAACTTTGATTAGTGGTCCTGTGGCGTTGGCGACGCCGGAGCGGGTGACGCGCATTGATGTGCGTTCTGCAGAAGAGATGTTGACCGCGGTGCAGGCTAATATTGAGTCGCAGGATGTGTTGATCGCTGCGGCGGCGGTGGCTGATTATCGCCCACTGCAGGTGGCGACACAGAAGATCAAAAAACAGGCCGGCGGCGCGCAGCTCTCACTTGAGCAGACGCCAGATATCCTCGCGACGATTAGCGCAGAAAAGGGCGATCTCTTTGTCGTTGGCTTTGCGGCGGAGACCGAGCGGCTCGAAGAAAATGCGCGCCTGAAACTAGAGAAAAAGTCACTCGACATGATCGCCGCCAACCGGGTCGGTGAGGCGCAGGGCGGCTTCGAGAGTGATGAGAATGCGTTGAGCGTGTTGTGGCAGGGAGGGGGCGTGACGTTGCCAATGGTATCCAAAGAAAAGCTGGCGCGCTTATTGATTGAAATAGTAGCGGAGAGATTTGATGCAAAAGGTTCAACTAAAAATTCTTGACCCACGTATCGGCAAGGAACTGCCATTGCCCACTTACGCCACTGAGGGGTCTGCGGGGATGGATCTGCGCGCCTGCCTCGATGAGGCGCTGGAGATCAAGCCGGGTGAGACGCAGCTGATACCGACCGGGTTAGCGATTCATATCGCAGACCCTTCGTTGGCGGCGGTACTATTGCCCCGTTCTGGGCTGGGCCATAAACATGGCATTGTGCTGGGAAACCTTGTGGGGCTGATCGATTCAGATTATCAGGGGCAGCTGTTTGTTTCGTGCTGGAACCGTAGTGACACGTCGTTCACGATCAATGTCGGTGAACGAATGGCTCAGATGGTGTTTGTACCGGTGGTACAGGCAGGTTTTGAAATCGTCGATGAGTTTGACAGCAGTGATCGAGGTGTCGGTGGTTTTGGCCATTCAGGGCGTCATTAAACGTTATATTTTGACAGGGAGTGATGCAGGGTGATGAGTTGTAATAAAGTTCCCGCTTCAATTTTCAAGGCGTACGATATTCGTGGCATTGTCGGCGAAACGTTGAACGAAGAGGTTGTCTACAACATTGGGCGCGCCATCGGCAGTGAAGCGCAGGCACGTCATCAGCAGGGTGTTGTTGTTGCGCGTGATGGGCGACTCTCGGGTGAGTTATATGTTGCTGCATTAACAAGGGGGTTGCGCGATACTGGCCGTGACGTGATCGATGTCGGCATGGTGCCTACGCCACTGCTCTATTTTGCCACGCACCATCTTGGTACCGGTTCG
>DRLG01000151.1 GCA_011053135.1 Chromatiales bacterium | reverse complement strand
TCAAACGTCGTCTCAGGGATCTCCATCAACAACGAATCGAGGTATTGGGTAAGCGCCTTCTCCTGTGTTGCGAGGCCTCTCTCTTTTTTACCGTTCATCCTGCCGCCTTGAAATCTAACTTATCCTGCATTAATACCGCTTTAAGTAGTTCGGCATACGCGACTGAGCCACGGGAACGAGGCGCTACAGATGAAATGGGGCGACCTGCACGGCTTGCTTCTCGGAACTGCGTATCGACAGGAATAACTTCATGCCAGAGCCCCTCAGGATAACGCTCTCTCATATTATCCAGCGCCTGCCCAGAAGCTCGGGTACGGCGATCAAAAAGCGTTGGCACAATAAGATAGGGAATGGGGGTCATACGTGCATGGTTCATCATTGCAACCGTTCGCATCATACGCTCCAGCCCTTTTAACGCGAGAAATTCCGATTGCACAGGTACTATCAGGTAATGACAGGCAGCCAGTGCATTGACCATCAACACACCCAATGTGGGTGGGCAGTCCAGCAGGGCGTAATCGTAATCACCACTCACCTCACTCAGACCACGCGCAATAACAAGGCCTTTGCCATCTTGTGTACCGAGCTGACGATCGAGCGTTGCCAGTGCAGTTGAGGCTGTAAAAATAGAGAGGTTCTCGAATTTTGTTTTATAGATCATCGATGAAACGGGGCCACTACCACTATGGAACAGACCATAAAGACTACTGCCATCACCTTCTGGATCAAATCCCATATAAGATGTCATCGAACCGTGTGGATCCATATCGACCAACAACACACGCTCTCCCTGCTGAGATAACAGCCCTGCCAGTGTCACCGCAGTAGTTGTCTTGCCGACACCACCTTTTTGATTCGCGACTGCCCAGATACGCACTACTCACCCCCTTTGACAGCACCTACTGGAGATGAAACTGGACCTTGCATATTGAGCGGCGAAAGTTCAATAGGAGCAAAGAATTTAATCGGAGGTGAAATCAGGGGTGCAGGCATCCAGACAGGTATTCCAATAGGTGTTACGCTCGCCTCCGGCACGGAGGGTGGTACTAAACTTTCCAACGCCACAGGATCAGTTCGATGCAGTCCAGAGGTATCAATTAACGCATCAAGGCGCATAATATCGTTGAGATCAGCAGCAGATTCGGTACTTGACTCATCAACAGACGATGCTTCGACACCCGCATCATTAACAGGCGGCGCTTCAACTTCAGATACAGTTTCAGGTTCAGGTTCAGGCAGCACAATCCTGGGCTTTGGTTTGACCTGCCGTACATAACGGCTTGCTGATATCACCACCACAACGCGGCGATTCTTTATCCGCCCTTCCAGGGTATCGTTACTCACAAGCGGGCGAAATTCACCATAGCCAATCGCTGCCATTCGTTCAGGTGCTATCCCTTCTGACTCGAAAAGTCGCACCACACTCGCGGCACGCGCTGCGGAAAGCTCCCAGTTAGAGGGGTAGATCTGGCTCTTGATCGGTAAATTATCGGTATACCCTTCAATGCGCATATCATTCGGAAAGGCTCTAAGAATACGTGCCAATGCCTCCAGGACGGGCAGTGATTGCTCCTGCATTCTGGCACTACCACTCGCAAATAGAATACTGGTCTTGATTTCAATCTCTATCCAGCGCTTATTGCGTTTGACCGAGATTAGATCACGATCTATCAAGGGCTGCATTGCAGCCTTAACATCATCAGCAAGCCTGTTCAACTGTGCTGACGCTGACTCTTTGTTTGAGCCATCCAGCCCACCATTATTACCCTCACCCAGGTTATCCAGACGTTCATCTGCCATCGGAAACTCAGAAAATTCAACTTCATCTTCTTTATAGTGACCTTCCGTTTTGTTTGCGCGCGAAGGCATTTTCACCGGGCCTTCAGGCACTGAGATCGGGTTCGCAGTGTCTTTAAACTCAAGATTCGCTGACTGAGGTGAACGTGCGATTTTCCCTATCTGAATAGGCTTGAGTGATTTATTTGCATCTTTAAATGCAGCAACAATCGCATCTGACAAGACACGATATTTACCCTCATTTACTGATGAGATGGAATACATAACAACAAAGAATGCAAATAATAGCGTGATAAAATCCGCGTATGAGACTAGCCAGCGCTCATGGTTCTCGTGCTCTTCATGTTTAGGTTTTCGCGCCATACGACTAAGGGTTTATTCTCAATTAATGAATAAAACCCTGAAGCTTGGTTTCGATGCTTCTTGGGTTCTCACCTTCCGCGATCGCCACAATCCCTTCTATGATCATTTCGCGAAATTTTGTTTGATCATGAATAATTGACTTCATTTTATTTGCCATCGGTAAGAAGAAAATGTTGGCAAGCCCCACCCCATAAATGGTCGCCACAAACGCTACCGCAATACCAGAACCTAACTTACTGGGATCAGCAAGATTCTGCATCACATGAATCAACCCCATCACCGCACCGATAATCCCAATAGTTGGCGCATAACCACCCATTCCCTCCCACACCTTTGCTGCCTGTGTGTCGTGGTACTCTTTGGTGTCTAGCTCCACTTCCATAATGCCGCGAATCGCCTCTGGCTCACTGCCATCAACCAGCAACTGCAGCCCTTTCCTGGCAAAAAGATCGGACTCATTTTCAGCCAGCGCTTCAAGCCCCAACAACCCCTCTTTTCGCGCGATATTACTCCAGTCAGTAATCTTCTCGATCGCTTCAACAGCCGCCAGTTTTGGCGGAAAGATCATCCAGCGCGTCAATT